>JBEGJV010000022.1:0-16319 GCA_041184385.1 Actinomycetota bacterium | reverse complement strand
TTTACCTTCAAAGTAAATGATGGCAAGCTCGATAAGAGCATCGATAAGCCACTTGATAAAAAAGACGAGATCCAGATTCGCACGCGTGCGACTGCTGCGAATCAGCGTGGCGACGTATTGGTCGTGGGAGTGGATTCCTTACTAACCCAGTTAGCGAAATGCTGTCGTCCAGTTCCCCCTGATCCAATTGCCGGTTTTGTTACACAAGGTCGTGGGGTGTCGATTCATCGTCGCAGTTGCAAAACCTTTCGAGGGCTCTTGGAACGCGCTCCAGAGCGCGTGATCCAAACCGCATGGAGTTCCAAATTAGATTCCGAGCAGGGCGGCAACAAAGAACGTGTTTTCCCAGCCGATCTATCAATCATTGCACTGGATCGCCCTGAACTGATGCGCGAACTGTTTGAGATTACTTCTAAGATTGGAGTGCATGTGATCGATCTCAAAAAATCGGTTCGTAAAGGCTTGGCACATATCCAATTAACGGTTGAAATCTCCAATGCCGAAGCCTTGCGGTTAGTTCAAACTGGGCTCGAGGGATTGCGCGGCGTTACCGAAGTGCGCAGGCGGTGATAAACTCTTGATGAATATAGGCTCGTAGCTCAGCTGGTTAGAGCACCACCTTGACATGGTGGGGGTCGTTGGTTCGAGTCCAATCGAGCCTACCAACGAAACAGATCGGAATGCGCGTTGTGTTCATCGTGTGTGGGACGAACGCGCATTCTCTTTTATGCATGGAGTGGTTATGGTAGCGGTTACTCTTCCCGATGGTTCGAAGCGCGAGTTTGCTGCGCCAGTGACCATTGCTGAAGTTGCCCAATCCATTGGCAGCGGCTTAGCCAAAGCAGCACTCGCGGGCTCTGTGGATGGTCGTTTAGTCGATCTCAGTTACACAATTGATCATGATGTGCAGTTGGCCATCATTACCGATAAAAATCCTGAAGGTCTGGATATTATTCGCCACTCCACGGCGCATTTACTCGCGTATGCCGTCAAAGAATTATTCCCTGATGCACAGGTCACCATTGGCCCTGTGATTGAGAACGGCTTTTATTACGACTTCTCCTATCATCGCCCCTTTACGCCAGATGACCTAGCTGCGCTTGAGAAAAAAATGCTCGAGCTTGCCAAGAAGGATGAACCTGTCAGCCGTCAAGTGATGCCCCGCGATCAAGCCGTTGAGTTTTTTAAACAACAAGGCGAACTCTACAAAGCAGAAATCATTGCAAGCATTCCCCAAAACGAAGAGGTCTCGCTCTACACCGAGGGTAAATTTACCGACCTGTGCCGCGGGCCCCACGTGCCCTCGACCGGTCGGCTCGGTCATTTCGCGCTCCAGAAGGTCGCCGGTGCCTACTGGCGCGGCAACGAGAAGGGGCCGATGCTCCAGCGCATCTACGGCACCGCGTGGGAGAGCGATGCAGCCCTGAAGGAGCATCTGCACCGACTGGAGGAGGCCGCAAAGCGCGACCACCGCCGTCTCGCGAACGAACTCGACCTCCTCTCGTTCCCCACCGCGCTCGGTGGCGGTCTCGCCGTGTGGCACCCGAAGGGTGCGATCGCGCGCAAGCTGATGGAGGACTACAGCCGGCAGAGGCACATGGACGGCGGCTACCAGTTCGTCTACACCCCGCATCTCGCCAACGCGAACCTCTTCGAGACCTCGGGCCACCTCGGCTTCTACGCCGACGGCATGTACCCGCCGATGGAGATGGACAACGGCACGTACTACATGAAGCCCATGAACTGCCCGATGCACTGTCTCATCTTCGACAGCCGCCAGCGCAGTTACCGAGAGCTCCCACTGAGGCTGTTCGAGCTCGGCAACGTCTACCGGTACGAGCGGGCGGGCACCCTGCACGGCCTGATGCGCATCCGCGGGTTCACACAGGACGACAGCCACATCTTCTGCACCGAGGAGCAGCTCTCCGACGAGATTGCTTCGTTGCTCGACTTCGTCATGAGCGTGCTGCGCAGGTTCGGGTTCTCCGACTTCACCGCGAACCTCAGCACGAAGGACCCGCAGAAGTACGTGGGTTCCGACGACATGTGGGAGAAGGCGACCGTCGCCCTCGCCGCGGCGTTGAAGAAGTACGGCCTGGAGTACAAGATCAAGGAGGGCGACGCCGCCTTCTACGGCCCGAAGATCGACATCGACGTGCGTGATGCCATCGGGCGCAAGTGGCAGCTGAGCACGATCCAGCTGGACTTCAACCAGCCCGAGCGTTTCAAGCTGGAGTACATCGCCCCGGACGGTTCGCGAAAGAGGCCGGTCATGCTGCACCGCGCGCTGTTCGGTTCCGTCGAACGTTTCTTCGGCGTCCTGCTGGAGCACTACGCCGGTGCGTTCCCGACGTGGCTCTCGCCCGTGCAGGTGAAGGTCCTGCCCGTGGCGAATGCCCATTCGGAGTACGCCAACAGTGTCGTCGCGACACTCCGCAAGCAGGGTTTCCGCGCCGAGATCGTGGATTCCGACGAGCAGCTCGGCAAGAGGATCCGCACCGCGAAGGTCGACAAGGTCCCGTACGTTCTCGTCGTGGGTGACGACGACGTCGCCGCCGGGACCGTGGGCGTGAACCCGCGCGGCGGAGAGGTGGAACGGGGCGTCACCGTCGATGCGTTCGTCGGACGGATCGCCGCGGACGTCGCGGAAGGCCTGACGGGCGGCGAGTAGGTGTCGCTCGAACGGCTCTGGAACGGCTGGCGCTCCCAGTACGTGCGCGGCTACAACGACGGCGAGCGCAACGAACCGGGTCGTTCGGTGTTCACCAAGATCCTCGAATCCGGTGCCACCGATGAGGAGGCGCACATCGTCCACCGCGGCGCCACGTGCTTCGTGATCCTGAACGCCTTCCCGTACTCGACGGGTCACATGCTGGTGCTGCCGTACCGCGAAGTGGCCGACCTCGAGGATCTCGATGCAACTGAGGCCGCCGAGCTCTGGGGAACGGTCACCGCGGCCGTGTCCGCGGTGAAGAGGTCGCACCAACCACATGCCCTCAACGTGGGGATCAACCTCGGCGCACCGGCCGGCGGGAGCATCGCGCAGCACCTCCACGTGCACGTCGTCCCGCGGTGGGAGGGTGATGCCAATTTCATGACGGCGGTCGCGAACACCAGGACACTGCCCGAACCACTCGATGACACCGCAGCGCGGATCCGCGCCGCGTGGAGCAAGGAAGAGACACGATGAGCGACGAGCTGCGCGACCAACTCCCCGACGACCTGAACGCGGTGGACTTCGCCGGCGCGTACGAGTTCCCGGACAACAGCCGGCGCCGCATCCCGGCGGTCATCTACGGGGTGCTTGCAGCCGCCGCCGCGGTCGCATGGATGTCCGCCGACCGTGACACCTCCGTCATCGTGAACGACGGCGCACTGCTCGGTGCGGTCATCCTCGGTGCCATGGCCATCATCAGTTTCACGAGCGGCTGGAGAATGACCATCGACGAGCGTGAGGCACTTGTGCGGGCCACCGCGAGCGTCGGGTTCGTTGTTGGACACGCATCCGCACAGCAGGTGTGGCGCGGGGTCCGGTCACGGCCGACATGGCGCATCTTCTGCTACAGCGCGGAGGAACCGCCGTTGCAACGCGGGCTCGTTCTGGTCGACGCGGTGGACGGGGCGGTGGTCGAGGTGCTGGTCGAGGAGAACCCCGACCTGGCATCTCCGGGCCCCGGCGACCAGGTCAAGTAGCGTTCCACCGATGTTCGACGGCAGTTTCCGCGCGCCTATCGAGCGCCTCGTGCGCCCGGTGGGGATGCTGCTGCGAAAGACGGGGATGTCGCCCGACCACATCACCATCGTCGGGGTTCTCGTGTCGTTCGGGGCGGCGTGGGCAATTGCCGTGGGGGCACTGCGAGGCGGTCTGTTGCTGGTCATCCTCGCTGCCGTCCCGGACATGCTGGACGGGGCGCTCGCGAAGGCGCAGAACTCGGCAAGTCAACGCGGTGCGTTCTTCGACTCGGTGATGGACCGTGTCACCGACTCCGTCCTGATGGGCGGCGTCTCGTGGTACCTCATCTCGGGTGACCATCCCCACGAGGCTATTCTTCCGGTGGCGATCATGGGGGTGTCGTCCCTCATCTCGTACGAACGGGCGAAGGCGGAGTCACTCGGGCTCACGGCCAAGGGCGGTCTCATGGAACGGGCAGAGCGGATCATCGTGCTCTGCTTCGGTCTGTTGTTCGACTCGATCTTGGTGCCCGTTCTCTGGGTGATGCTCGTGCTCACGGTGGTCACGGCAGTGCAACGGTTCTTCAAGGTGTGGGCGCAGGCCGAGGTGTCCGGCATCGTGCAGGCACGGCGTGACAAGCGGCAGGTCCGACGGGTGTCGAGACAGAGTTCGCGCGCGAGCCGTCGTTCGCTGTCCGTCAACGCCCGTCAACGCCGTCGTACCCGCAATGGCTGACCCAGTCGAGCAGATCTCCGGCGCACTGACCGTCGGTGGGTACAAACTCGGGTCGCTCGTTGCGCGGCTCACCCCGGGGTTCGTGGCCCAGGGTGCCGTGTCGCTCCTTGCGCCGGGCATCGCGTTGTCGCTGCGGGAGAAGCGGGGGATGATCGAGCGACATCTCCGTCGCGTCAACCCGACCGTGTCGCGGTTCGCACTCAGGCAACAATCGCAGCAGGCATTCGACAGTTACATGCGCTACTACGCCGAGAGCTTCCGTCTTCCTTCCATCGGCAGGAAGCACGTCGACCGTTGCTTCACGGTGGAAGGCTTCCACCACATCGAGGAGGGCCTGGAGAAGGGAAACGGTGTCATCCTCGCGCTGCCGCACCTCGGCGGGTGGGAATGGGCCGGCCGCTGGATGGCCGACAAAGGACACCGCATGACCGTGATCGTGGAACCGCTCGACCCGCCGGAACTGTTCGAGTGGTTCACGGAACTGCGCAGCAGCCTCGGCATGAATGTCGTACCGCTGGGACCGGATGCGGCGGGTGCGGTCCTGTCCGCGCTGCGGAGAAACGAGATCGTGTGTCTCCTCTGTGACCGCGACATCCAGGGTGGCGGGGTGGAGGTGTCCTTCTTCGGCGAGACCACGACCTTGCCCGCCGGACCGGCGATGCTCGGCATGCGGGCGAACGCCGCCGTCCTGCCGACTGCGGTCTACTTCACCTCGAAGGTGGACGGCCACCACGCGGTCATCAAGCCACCGTTGCCCATGGACAGGGAGGGCGGCCTGCGCGAGGCGGTCTCGCGGACCACACAACTGCTGGCCAATGACCTGGAGGACCTCATCCGGAGGGCACCGGAGCAGTGGCACCTGTTCCAGCCCAACTGGCCGAGTGATCCCGGTTACGGCGCCGACCGGGTGTCGTAGGCTGGAAACAGACGGAGGTGCGTGTCATGTCACGAGTTCAATTGGCGCTCAATGTGGGGAACCTCGACGAGGCGATTGCCCATTATTCGAAGATGTTCGGTGTCGGACCGGCCAAGGTCCGTCCCGGCTACGCCAACTTCGCGGTGGCCAACCCGCCGCTCAAGCTGGTCCTCATCGAGGGCCACGGTGAGGCGGGCACGCTGAACCACCTCGGTGTCGAGGTGGAATCGACCGATGAGGTCGCGTCGAAGATCGACGAGGCGCGGCAGTTCGGCTTCGACATCACCGTGCAGGAGAGCACCACCTGTTGCTTCGCGGTGCAGGACAAGGTGTGGATCAACGACGGTGAGATCCCGTGGGAGTGGTACACCGTTCTCGAGGACGCCCCGCAGGACACGTCGCTCGTGAAACTCGGCGGCAAGCCCCTCATCACCATCGAGGGTTCGGGCAACGTCTGCGGACCCGACGGATGCTGCTGAAGCGTCACCTCGCCGAGTTCCTCGGAACCGCACTGCTGGTGATGGCGGTCGTCGGTTCGGGCATCATGGCCACGAACCTCTCCGATGACGTCGGAATCCAGTTGCTCGCCAATGCGGTGGCCACGGGTGGTGCGTTGTTCGGGCTGATCACCATCTTCGGCCCGGTGTCGGGCGCCTCGTTCAATCCCGTTGTCTCGGTGATCGGCCATGTGCTTGACGGTGGCGGCTCACTCGTGCGTCTGGTGGCCGACATCATCGCGCAGTTCGCGGGCGCCGTCGTCGGGTGCTGGGTTGCGAACGCGATGTTCTCGCGGCCGTGGCTGGAAACCTCCACCAAGGTGCGCACCGGCGGGCCGCAGTGGTTCTCGGAGGCTGTCGCCGTCGTCGGTCTCGTGTTGATCATCCGCGGCGGAATCAAGGCCAAGGCGAACGTCGCGGCCATGGTGGCGGGCTGGATCGTGGGTGCCTACTGGTTCACATCGTCCACGAGCATCGCCAACCCCGCCGTCGCCTTCGGCCGCATGTTCTCCGATTCGTTCGCCGGAATTTCGCCCGGTTCCACCCCCATGTTCATCGTGATGCAAGTCGTGGGTGGCATCGTTGCCTTCGTGTTCGCTCGGGTTCTCTTCGACAGTGGTGACTGATGCCGGGGATCCTCTTCCTGTGCATCCACAACGCGGGCCGGTCGCAGATGGCGGCCGGTTTCGCTCGCGAGTTCGGCGCCGGTCGTGTCGACATCTACTCGGGCGGGTCGGAGCCCGCGGACACGGTGAACCCCGTGGCCGTCGGTGCGATGGCCGAGGTGGGCATCGACATCGCCGGCTTCACCCCGCAGCGCTTCACGGACGAACTGCTGGAGAAGGTGGACGTGGTCGTCACTATGGGCTGCGGGGACACCTGCCCGTTCATCCCGGGCAAGCGGTACGTCGACTGGCCGTTGGATGACCCCAAGGGACGACCGATCGAGGAAGTGCGCCGCATCCGTGACGAGATCAAGTCACGGGTGGAAGAGCTGATTTCTCAGCTGTAGGCGGCAAACAACTCGCCGATCGCCTTTGCCTGGCCGCCCGAGGTGGAGGACATCACGGCGATGGGGTGGACCCCGGATGCCGCCCACTCAGCCATGCGGTCACGGGCGAACCCTGCCGACCCGCTGATGGTGCAGTCGTCGAGCCACTTGTCGCTCATCAACGACGTGACCCTGTCGCGTTCTCCCGCGTTGATCGCGTTCTCGATCGCATCCATCTCCTCGACGTACCCGGCGGCGCGCCAGTAGTTGCGGTAGTTGGGCAGCGACACGTAGCCGGTGAGGGTCTTGCGGTTGACCGCCCGTGCTGCGTCACGATCGTCGTCGATGACGGTGGGGATCATGTTCGACAGGAAGAACCCGTCCTTGCGTGCCGCCGGCACCTCGGACAGCTGCGGCGCGACGTGGCTGAGTGATGCATTCGCCCAGATGGCACCCTCGGCGATCTCGGTCGCCAGCTCGAGCATCTTGTTGCGGAGCGTCGCGAGGTAGATCGGGGGCAGCGCACCGCCGAACTTCTCGTTCGCCCGCATTGCCTCGACGTAGTTCCGGATGTCGGTCAACGGCTTGCCGGTCTCGACTCCGAGGCGCGACGTGACCGGTCCGTGGCTCACGCCGATGCCGAACCTGAAACGGCCCCCCGACATCTCGTTGATGTGCGAGCAGGTGTTGGCAGCCTCCACCGGGTGGCTGTAGTAGATCGGCTGGATGGACGTCCAGTAGTTGATGGAGTGCGTCACGTGCGCGAGCGACACGCACAATCCCATCGTGCCGCCGAGGCTGGGGCATGCGATGCCCGAGAACCCGCGGTTCTCGGCCTCCACCGCGATGTCGAGCATTGCCTGCCGCTTTGTCGCAGTGGCAACGATGGAGAGTGCGGGGCGGAAGTTCTTATCAATCGACATGCGAGTACCGTAGTCGGCATGTTGCGAATCGGAATGGTGTGCCCGTACAGCCTCACCATCCCCGGCGGAGTGCAGCAGCAGGTCCTCGATCTTGCCCGCGCCATGAGGGCGAAGGGCCACGAGGTCCGGGTGCTCGGTCCGTGCGACGGGCCCCCGCCCGAATCCTTCGTCACCCCGATCGGCAACAGTCTCCCGACGGCGGTGAACGGCTCCGTCGCGCCGCTTGCGCCCGATGTGCCCGCCGCCCTGCGCACCATCCGTGCGCTGAACGACGAGGCGTTCGATGTTCTCCACGTCCACGAGCCGCTCGTCCCCGGGCCCTCGCTCTCGGCGGTGCTCATGAAGATGGCCCCGATCGTGGCCACGTTCCATTCGGCGGGGGAGTCCGCCGCGTACAGGGTGTTCGCCCGCCAGCTCACTCGCATCGCCTCGCGCATCGACATACGGGTTGCCGTGTCGAAGGACGCAGTCGAACTGGCGAAGCGCTACATCCAGGGTGACTACGAGGTTCTCTTCAACGGCATCAACGTGGACTCGTACGGCGGCCCGGATCTCCCGCGCGAGAACGCGATCTTCTACATCGGTCGACACGAGCCGAGGAAGGGTCTCGGCGTCCTGCTCGAGGCGATGGAGATGCTTCCGAGGGATGTCCGACTGTGGGTGGCGTCCGAAGGACCCGAGACGGCGGAGCTGAAGGCACGGTTCGGTGGGGACGACCGCATCGAATGGCTCGGGCGGATCACAGACGAGGAGAAGATCCGTCGACTGAAGACCGCGCGGGCGTTCTGCGCGCCCTCACTTCGCGGCGAGTCCTTCGGCATCGTCCTGCTCGAGGCCATGGCCGCTTCGACCCCGGTCGTGGCGAGCCACATCGACGGGTACACCAATGTCGCCACGCACGATGTCGATGCGTTGCTGGTGGAACCGCAGGACCCTCGGGCGCTCGCCGACGCACTCGCGCGGGTGATGGTGGACCCACGGTTGTCGGCACGTCTCACCGCAGCCGGTCTCGACCGGGCGAAGGAATACTCCATGGACGTGCTGGCCGACCGCTACATCGACATCTACCAACGGTTGCTGCTGCTCGAGGAGGCCGACGTGACCGTGATCGAGGTGCCTCGTATGCTGAGGCGATTCGAGGACCGATTCCTGCGCCGGAACCGGTTCGGCCGCAACCGGGCCACCAACAACCAGAAGGAACAGTCATGACAACAGTTCTCATCATTCTCGCAGTCGTCGTTGTAGTGGGTGTGCTGCTGTACAACTCGTTGATCCAGCGCAGGAACCGCGTCGACAACGCCTGGTCGCAGATTGACGTCCAGTTGAAGCGGCGTCTCGATCTCATCCCGAACCTCGTCGAGACCGTCAAGGGATATGCCGCGCACGAGCAGTCGACGTTCGACGCGGTCATCAAGGCGCGCCAGGCTGCCATCAGCGCACCGTCCACGCCTGCAGCGCAGGCAGGCGCCGACAACGCGGTCACGGGTGCCCTCCGTCAGCTCTTCGCACTCTCCGAGGCGTACCCCGACCTGAAGGCGAACCAGAACTTCCTGGCGCTCCAGGAGGAACTCACGGCGACAGAGGGCCGGGTGGCGTACGCCCGCCAGTTCTACAACGACGAGGTGCTCGGCCTGAACAATGCCATCCAGAAGGTGCCCGGCGTCTTCATCGCCCGTATCGCCGGAATCACGGCCCGGGACTACTTCGACACTGAGCCAGAGGCGCAAGACCCGCCAAAAGTCCAGTTCTGAGCCCCGGGCCTTCGTAGGCTCGGTGTCCCATGCACGAACTCATCGCCTCCAACAAACGACGCACCGCATTCCTGATGGCGGTCTTCGTTGCCCTTCTCGTGCTCGTCGGCATGGCAGTGGGGGTTCTCATGGGCAACGGCACGGGCGGGACCGTGATCGCGCTTGTCGTGGCCGGTTTCATGGCGTTCGGTTCTTACTGGAAAGCCGATGCAATCGCGCTCGCGGTGAGCCGCGCTGTGCCCGCTGACCCGGTCGAGTACGCACGTCTCCACAACCTTGTCGAGGGACTGTGCATCGCCGCCGGCCTGCCGAAGCCCGGTGTGTACGTGATCCACGACGACGCACCGAATGCGTTCGCCACGGGACGGAACCCGCAGCACGCGGCGATCGCCGTCACCACCGGGCTGCTCGACAAGATGAACCGCGTCGAGCTGGAGGGCGTGGTGGCCCACGAGCTGTCGCACATCCGCAACTACGACATCCTCGTCGCCACGCTCGCGGTCACCATGGTGGGCGCCGTCGCGCTCCTCACCGACATCACGCTTCGCATGATGTGGTGGAACGGCGGTCGCACGGCACGCGACGGCGACCGTGAGAACGGCAGCAACCCGCTCGCGTACCTCGGCATCGTGATGTTGATCCTGGCGCCGTTGGTGGCCCGGCTCATGCAGGCGGCCATCAGCCGCAGCCGTGAATCGCTTGCCGACGCCTCTGCGTGCCAGATGACCAGGTACCCACCGGGGCTCATCTCGGCGCTGGAAAAGCTGCGTGACGACGTGACCGTGACGCATTCGGCCTCCATGGCCACCGCCCACATGTGGATCGAGCAGCCCCTCTCCGGCGTCGGTGACACGGGTCGGTGGGCCAGATTCCATAACCTGTTCAACACACACCCCCCGCTAGAGGAGCGCATCGCGCGCCTGAAGGAACTCTGACATGACTCTCCACCGCAGATCATTCGCACTTTTCGTCGCGGCAGCATTGGTGACCCCGGCACTCGCGTCGTGCGGCGGGAGCGATTCCTCGTCGCCGAGCAGTGATTCGTCGGGTGTCACCGATTCGTCGGTCGCCACGGCCCCCGTGGACGTGTTCCCGCTGACCGGCCTGCCCGTTGATGACCCGGCCAAGGCCGCTCGTCCGGCATTGGTGGCAAAGCTCGACAACCACCCGGATGCCCGTCCGCAGGCCGGACTGAACAAGTCCGACATCGTGATCGAGGAGAACGTCGAGGGTCTCACTCGTTTCGCGGCTGTGTTCCACAGCGACGGCAGCGACCCGGTGGGTCCACTGCGCAGCGGCCGCACCCAGGACAAGATCTTCCTCGGGTCCTACAACAAGCCGCTGTTCATGTGGAGCGGCGGCAACTACCGCGTCACGCAGGTCATCAACAACAGCGACCTCGTGAACATCGGGTACAGCGCGTCCCGCGGCAAGGGTGGCTACTACCGCGAGAAGACGCGCCGCATCCCGCACAACCTGTACGCGAGCACCACGAAGGGATGGGCCCTCGCCCCGGAGGGTTCCGGGCCGCCACCCCCTCAGTTCACGTACCGCGGTGTGAGTGACGCAACGCCGTCCACGTCCACGCCCATCGACGGCGCGAAGGTGTCGATGTACAACGTGAAGGTGTACTGGAAGTGGGATGCGGCCAGCGGCCAGTTCCTGCGCTTCACCGAGAACCTGAAGCGCGTGCTCGAGCCGCACATGTCCGCCGAGGGAACGAAGCCAGTCGACCAGGTCAACTCGAAGAACGTTGTCGTGCTGTACTGCACGTACAAGCGCAGCTGGGCCGACCGCAAGAGCCCCGAGGCACAGACCACGGGCGAGGGCGAGGGATTCGTGCTCACGAACGGGGGAATCATCCCGATCAAGTGGGCGCGAGCAGACCAGAAGTCGATCTTCACCATCACCGATGCCAGCGGAGCCGTGGTCCGTCTCACTCCCGGTCGCACCTGGGTGGAACTCGCGTTCAAGAAGACCGTCGCTGCCGTGGCCCCCGGGGTGGACCCGAAGACGGTCGCCTGGCCGTCGAACTGACGCCCGGACCGATATCACGGCGTGGCCGAGGGGCACCCTCGGTACGCTCATGCCCATGACATCACCCGCCCAGTCGTCCGTTGGAACACAGCGCGTCAAGCGCGGTCTCGCCGAAATGCTGAAGGGCGGCGTCATCATGGACGTCGTCACCCCCGAGCAGGCACGCGTCGCAGAGGATGCGGGTGCGTGCGCGGTCATGGCCCTCGAGCGCGTCCCCGCCGACATCCGCCGTGACGGCGGCGTCGCGCGAATGAGCGACCCGGAGATGATCGAGGGCATCAAGGCGGCCGTGAAGATCCCGGTCATGGCGAAGGCCCGCATCGGCCACTTCGTCGAGGCGCAGATCCTCGAGGCACTCGGTGTCGACTTCGTCGACGAGTCCGAGGTGCTCACCCCGGCCGACGAGACCCATCACATCGACAAGTTCGCGTTCACCGTCCCGTTCGTCTGCGGCGCCACCAATCTCGGCGAGGCGCTCCGTCGCGTCTCCGAGGGTGCCTGCATGATCCGCTCGAAGGGTGAGGCCGGCACGGGCAACATCGTCGAGGCCGTCCGCCACCTGCGGTCCATCCTCGGCGACATCCGCAAGATCACCCAGGCCGACCAGGCGGAACTGTTCCAGTGGGCCAAGCAACTGCAGGCACCGCTCCCGCTCGTGCAGGAGATCGCAGAGACGGGCAAGTTCCCCGTCCCGATCTTCTGCGCCGGTGGCATTGCAACGCCGGCAGACGCCGCACTCGCGATGCAGCTCGGTGCGGAGGCAGTGTTCGTGGGTTCGGGCATCTTCAAGAGCGACGACCCGGCGCCGCGCGCAAAGGCGATCGTCGAGGCCACCACGCACTTCCGTGACCCGAACATCCTCGCCAAGGTCAGTCGCGGTCTCGGCGCCCCCATGACCGGCATCGGAATGGACGAGATCAACCAGCGCTACGCAGAGCGCGGCTGGTGAGCTGACCCACGTGAACGCGAGGCCTCCAGGTGAACCCGGTCATCGGCGTCCTCGCGCTGCAGGGTGCGTTCGGAGCCCACGCTGAGAGTCTCGCGCGGCTCGGTGCACGCGTCACCGAGGTTCGCACCCCGGCACACCTCGCGGGGGCCGATGCCCTGGTGATGCCGGGAGGGGAGTCGAGCACCATGTCGAACCTCCTCGTGTCGTCAGGATTGTTCGACCCGATCGCAGCCCGCATCAGCGAAGGGATGCCCGTGTTCGGCACGTGCGCGGGAATGATCCTTCTCGCATCCGAGATACTCGACGGGCGCGACGACCAGCGGAACTTCTCCGCGATCGACATCTCGGTGCGCCGCAATGCGTTCGGCCGGCAGGTCGACTCATTCGAGACCGACATTCCCACCGCTGTCGGGACGTTCCACGGGGTGTTCATCCGCGCACCGCGCATCGAGCGCGTCGGGGAATCGGTCGAGGTTCTCGGGTCGCTCGGCGACGAACCTGTTCTCGTGCGCAACCAACACGTGATGGCAGCGTCGTTCCACCCGGAACTTGCGGGGGACGACCGTCTGCACGACTACTTTGTTTCCACCGTTCTCCCGGGAAAGGAAGGCTGACCATGTCCGGACACTCCAAATGGGCAACCATCAAGCACAAGAAGGGCGCCGCCGACAAGGCGCGCGGGAAGCTTTTCGCCAAACTGGCTCGCCAGATCGAGGTGGCCGCGCGTGCCGGCGGTGGGGACCTCGACTCGAACGCTGCCCTGCGCACGCAGGTTCTGAAGGCAAAGGCCGGCCAGATGACGAAGGACGCCATCGACCGTGCCATCAAGCGCGGCATCGGGGAGAACGACGGGGCCAACTATGAGTCGATCACCTACGAGGGGTACGCGCCGGGAGGCGTCGCGATGCTCATCGACGTGCTGACCGACAACCGCAACCGCACGGCATCCGATGTCCGCAGCGCGTTCACGAAGTTCGGCGGGTCGATGGCCGAGCCCGGGGCGGTGGGTTGGCAGTTCTCGCGCCGCGGGGTCATCCTCGTCGACGGGTCCGTGGATGAGGACACGGTCATGACGGTGGCGCTCGAGAGCGGGGCGGACGATGTCGAGCGCGACGGAGACTCGTGGAAGGTGCTCACCGACCCGTCCGCCGTCTACGACGTGAAGGACGCGATGGAGGCCGCCGGTGTGGCCGCACAGTCGGCCGAGAGCACCATGGTGTCGTCCACGGTCATCGAGGTGACGGACAAGGACGATGCCCGCCAGATCCTGCGCATCATGGACACGCTCGAGGACAACGACGACGTGCAGGACGTGTACGCGAACTTCGACATTTCGGAATCACTCATGGAAGAGGTCGGCTGATGGCAATCGGAATCGGAGACAACGCACCGGATTTCTCGCTGCCCGGAACTGGTGGCGCCACGTACTCGCTGTCGCAGTTCCGCGGCCAGCCCGTGGTGATCGTGTTCTACCCGGGTGACGACACCCCGGTGTGCACGAAGCAACTGAACTCGTACAACGACGAACTCGATGCCTTCAACGGCGTCGGGGCCCAGGTGCTCGCCATCTCGGCTCAGGACATGTCGAGTCACGAGGCTTTCTCGGAGCGTCACGGTTTCAAGTTCCCGTTGCTGGCCGACACGGACAAGAAGGTCGCAGATCTGTACGGCACCGTCGGGCCGCTGGGATTCCCGAGGCGCAGCGTCTTCGTGGTGAACCCCGAAGGTGTCATCACCTACGCCCACCGGGCCATAGCGGGCCTGACCTTCAGGCCCGTCGAGGAACTCGTCGCAGCAGTCGCAGCAGCCGGGAAGTAGCCCCGGAATTCCCCCTGCGGGCCCACCGGGCTCGTTACAATGGAACATATGTTCGTATCAGGGGGCCTCGACCCGTCCATCGTGCTCGGGGTGGACCCGGGTCTCACGAGGTGTGGCTTCGCGGTGCTCCGTGTCGAGAATCTCCAGACGGTGCGCGCCGTCAGCCTCGGCGTCATCCGCACCCCGGCGGACCAACCTCTCCCGGAACGTCTGGGAACCCTCCAGCGCGAGATCGCCGACCTCATCTCCCAGTTCCGCCCGGCTGCCGTGGCGGTCGAGCAAGTGTTCTTCCAGTCGAACGTGCGCACCGCAATGTCCGTCGGCCAGGCCAGCGGCGTGATCCTGGCGGTCGCGTCGAATGCGGGGTGCAGGGTCGCCCAGTACACGCCCTCGCAGGTCAAGGACTCCGTGGCGGGGTGGGGTGGCGCCGACAAGGCACAGGTCCAGAAGATGGTGCAGCACAGGCTGGGGTTGTCCGCCATCCCGAAGCCGGCCGACGCAGCCGATGCCGCGGCCATTGCACTTTGTCACGCGTCCGTTGCTCCGTTCGTCGACCGCCGCGAGGCCGCAATCGCAAAGGCAGCACAATGATCGGGTCATTGCGCGGGGAGGTTCTCGAGAGGATCGCCCCGTCCACCGTTCTGGTGGAGGTGCAGGGTGTCGGGTACCTGTGCACGGTCACATCCGCCACGTTCGCCGAACTCGAGCCCACGGTGCCCGCGTTTCTCTACGTGCACCACCACATCCGCGAGGACGCCCAGACGTTGTTCGGGTTCCGCACGCGCATCGAACGCGACACGTTCGACATCCTCATTGCCACTCACGGCATCGGGCCGGCCATGGCCATGGCCATTCTCTCCACCTATGCGCCGCAGTCGCTCGTCACGATCGTCGCGTCCGGTGATCTTGCCGCGCTCACGGTGGTTCCGGGGGTGGGCAAGAAGACGGCCGAGCGGTTGATGGTGGAGCTGAAGTCACGCCTGAACATGGAGATCACCGCGCCGGTCGGGTCCGACGGGGTGCAGTCAGCCACCGCGGACGTGCGAGAGGCGCTCGCCGCCCTCGGCTATTCACCGGACGAGGTGCGCGAGGTCATGCGCCAACTGACGAACGTCGAGGACTCGGAGTCCATGCTGCGCGACGCGCTCGCGATGCTGGGGGCACGCCGTGCGGGATGAGTTCCTCGATCCCGGTCTCGGTTCGGACGCCGAGGTCAACGATGAGGCAAGCCTCCGTCCGCGCGCCCTCGACGAATTCGTCGGCCAGCGCGAGCTGAAGGAACATCTCGACATCGTCCTCGGCGCGGCAAAGCAACGCGGCCAGGCCGCCGACCACATCCTTCTCGCGGGTCCTCCCGGGCTCGGCAAGACCACCATGGCGGGCATCGTCGCCACCGAGATGGGTGTCACCCTTCATGTCACGAGCGGTCCGGCCCTAGAACGCGCGGGCGATCTCGCCGCCATCCTCACGAAACTGCAGGAGGGTGACGTCCTCTTCATCGACGAGATTCACCGGCTCTCGCGCTCGGTCGAGGAGATCCTGTACCCGGCCATGGAGGACTTCCAGATCGACATCGTCGTCGGCAAGGGTCCCGCAGCGTCGTCCATCAGGCTGTCACTCCCGCGCTTCACGCTCATCGGTGCCACCACGCGCACCGGGATGATCACGGGTCCGTTGCGCGACCGCTTCGGTCTGGTCGCACGACTCGACTACTACGACGCCGACCTCCGCCCAGCAGATCGCGGGCCGCAGCCGTGGCACGCCGCGAATTGCGAACCGGCTCCTGCGGCGCGTCCGAGACTTCGCGGAGGTCCGCGGCAACGGGGTCATCGACCCGTCCACTGCGGTCGAGGCGCTACGGGTGTTCGGTGTCGACGAACGCGGACTGGACAAGGTGGACAGAGCGATCCTCGATGCACTGTGCAACCGATTCGACGGTGGCCCTGTGGGTCTGGCCACTCTCGCCATCGCCGTCGGCGAGCAACCAGAGACCGTGGAGGACGTGTACGAACCGTTCCTCATCCAGCAG
>JBEGJV010000021.1:0-16190 GCA_041184385.1 Actinomycetota bacterium | reverse complement strand
AGACCCAATGCCGAAGCACATTTTCGTAACCGGTGGCGTTGCGAGCTCACTCGGCAAGGGATTGACGGCATCGTCTCTCGGTCGCCTGCTGAAGATGCGTGGTCTGCGCGTCACGATGCAGAAACTCGACCCATACATCAACGTGGACCCGGGCACGATGAATCCCTTCGAGCACGGTGAGGTGTTCGTGACCGATGACGGCGGCGAGACGGACCTCGACCTCGGCCATTACGAGCGGTTCATCGATGAGAACCTGACGCGCAGTTCCAACGCGACCACCGGATCCATCTACCAGGCCGTCCTGGCAGCGGAGCGTCGGGGTGACTACCTGGGCAAGACCGTGCAGGTCATTCCCCACATCACCGACGAGATCAAGCGCCGGGTGCGCCGGATCGCCACGGAGGACACCGACGTCGTCATCACCGAGGTCGGCGGGACGGTGGGCGACATCGAGATCCTCCCGTTTCTCGAGGCAATCAGGCAGTTCAGGAACGAGGTGGGCCGCGACAATGTCTGCTACCTGCACGTCACCCTGGTGCCCTTCATCGGCCCGAGCGGCGAGCAGAAGACCAAGCCGACCCAGCACAGCGTGACGGAGCTCCGTTCCCGCGGCATCCAGCCTGATGTGATCGTGTGCCGCAGCGAGGAGCCGCTGAGCGACGGACTCAAGCGCAAGATCTCGAACATGTGCGACGTGGACCTTCGCGCCGTCATCAATGCGGCTGATGCACGCAACATCTACGAGTTGCCACTGATCCTCCATGAGGAGGGGCTCGATGGGTACGTGTGCGACACACTCCGCATAGAGGGTGATGTCGACCTCACGTCGTGGGAGGCACTCGTCGCTCAGGTCGATGCATCGGTGAAGCCGGTGAAGATCGGCCTCATCGGCAAGTATGTTGAACTGCAGGATGCCTACCTCTCGGTCGTCGAGAGTCTCAAGCACGCCGGGTTCCATCATTCGGCCAAGGTGGAGATCGACTGGATCCAGGCCGAGGAAGTGGAGGGCCTGCTTGCGTCCGGGCGTCTCGACGGTCTCGACGGGATGGTCATTCCCGGTGGCTTCGGCGCGCGCGGAATCGAGGGGAAGATTGCTGCCGCTGCGTACGCGCGCGAGAACCGCATCCCGTGCCTCGGGCTCTGTCTCGGCATGCAGGTCATGACGATCGAATTCGCCCGCCACGTGCTGGGCCTTGCCGACGCGAACAGCTCCGAGTTCGACGCCTCCACGGCGAACCCGGTGATCGACCTGATGAACGACCAGCGTGAAGTCACCGACAAGGGCGGCACCATGCGCCTCGGCGCCTACTACGCCGTCCTCCAGCCGGGCACGAAAGTGGCCGATGCATACGGCGAGACCGTCGTCAGCGAACGCCACCGTCACCGCTACGAGTTCAACTACAACTACCGCAGTCGTTTCGAGGAGGCGGGATTCGTCTGCAGCGGAACGTCACCGGACAAGCGGCTTGTCGAGTTCATCGAGATCAAGGATCACCCGTACTGGGTGGGGACGCAGGCGCATCCCGAGTTCAAGAGCCGGCCGGACCGCCCGCACCCGCTGTTCAGGGAGCTCATCTCGGCGTCCCTGTCGCACCGGGAAGTGCGCCTCGGTGCCGGCGCCCAGAAGGTCTGATGTCCCAGCGGAACGGTGCCGGTCACGGCTTCCTCACGACGTCAATCGACCTTGTGCACGACTGGACTTACTCGCGACTCGTCCGCAGGAATGTCACGTCCCCCGACGGTGAGACGTTTGCCCGCACCTACGTGGATTCGCCCGGTGCGGTGGCGGTGGTCGCGGTCACGGACGATGACAAGGTGGTGCTGGTGCACCAGTACAGGGCAACGGTCGACGACTACGTGGTGGAGATCCCGGCGGGCATGAAGGATGTGGAAGGGGAGCCCGGTCTCGAGACGGCGCGGCGCGAACTCGTGGAGGAAGCGGGGCTGAAGGCCGACACGTGGCAGCCTCTCGGCTCGATTCTCTCCACGCCCGGGGTGAGCAACTCGGTGGTGGAGATCTTTCTTGCGACCGGTCTCTCCGTTGTTCCTGTCCAGCCCCACGGCCCGGAGGAACGTGTCATGACCGTCTCCAAGGTCCCGATCGATGATGCCGTGCGCATGTGCATGGACGATGAGATCGTGGACTCGAAGTCGGTGGCGGGGATCCTGCGCGCCGCCCGCATCCTGGGGCGCTGAGATGGCGCCGCACTCGGGCGGTGACGACAGTGTCGAGAAGTTCCTGACGTGGCTGCGCGTGGAACGTGGCAGGGCCTCGAACACGGTCGCTTCCTACAGACGAGACCTCGCGCGCGCCGAAGCCCACCTGCGGGCGGGTCGTTCCTCGTTGGTGGGCGCAACCGGAAAGGATCTTGCGGGATTCATCGCGCATCTGCAGGCCTCCGGCGAGGCAGCCGCCAGCACCGCCCGCCGCTTGGCCGCGCTCCGCATGTTCTTCGGGTATCTCGTGTCTGAGGAGATCGTGACGGTCGACCCCACGGCACACCTGGAGGGGATCCGTGTCGCGGCCGGGGTGCCCAAACCGTTGACGATGGAGGAGACAGAGCGGTTGTTGTCGTCGATCACGGGGGATGAACCCCGTGACGTCCGCGACCGCGCACTGCTGGAGTTCCTCTATGCGACGGGAGCCCGCATCTCGGAGGCGTGCGGTCTCAATCT
Organism: Actinomycetota bacterium; assembly: GCA_041184385.1. GTDB lineage: Bacteria > Actinomycetota > Acidimicrobiia > Acidimicrobiales > Ilumatobacteraceae > UBA2093. The sequence continues at coordinate 13,514 of JBEGJV010000021.1, read as the reverse complement.
CGATGATCTCGACCTGCGGGACCGCGTGGTCCGGTTGTTCGGCAAGGGCAGCAAGGAGCGCGTGGTGCCCATCGGACGGGTCGCTGCCGAGTCGCTGCGTGCGTACCTCGAGGAAGGGGCTCGTGCGGGTCTGGTCCCCGCGTCGTGGAAATCAGGCCAGGACAGATCCGCCGTGTTCCTGACGAACACCGGGCGTCGACTGAACAGACAGAAGGCGTGGGACGTGGTGAGGACTGCGGGGAGAAGGGCCGGGGTGGACGGGGAGATGTCACCCCACGTTCTCCGTCACACCTGTGCCACGCACATGCTGGAACACGGTGCCGATCTCCGCATCGTCCAGGAGATGCTCGGTCATGCGACGATCTCCACCACCCAGATCTACACGAAGGTGTCACAGGACAGACTCCTGTCCGTCTACAGGGAATCCCACCCGAGGGCCATGTCGTGAGTCTCGGTCACCTCGTTCGCCGCGCGGTCACGTCGTTCTCCAACCGTGAGCCCGGTCACGATGCTGCGCAGGTGGCTGTCGAGTGCCTGCTCCCCGCTGAACTTGAGTTGTGGTCCGCGATGCAATCCCGGGACCGGAGGCACTCGTTGGAAGTTCTCGCCCGGTTCGACCGTCTGGCACCACATTCGTCGCGCGCCGAACGCGCCGCGGCTCTCCTGCACGACGTGGGGAAGACAGAGAGCGGACTCGGATGGATGTTGCGGATAGTCGCGACCCTCGTGGGGCCACGGGGGCGGCGGTTCAGGGACTACCACGACCATGAGAGCGTCGGTGCAGCAATGCTGCGCGGCATCAGCGACGGCCGCACGGTGGAGCTGGTGGCCGGACTGGCTGACGACGACGTTGCCGGTGCGCTGTCGGTGGCCGACGAGATCTAGACGCGGGGGAGCAACCCGATGTTGCCGTGCGCGCGTGCGAGCGTGGCTGCGGCAACTGACCGTGCCCTGTCGTTCCCGATGCGAAGCAACCGCGCAAGTTCTCCTCGGTCGTTCATCAGTTCGCGGTAGCGCGTGCGCACCGGCTCCACCACGGAAATAACCGCTTCACCCGCGTCCTTCTTCAACGGTCCGTACTGGGAGTACGACGACGCCAGGCTCTCGATGGATGTCCCGGTGCAGGCCGAGAGGATGTCGAGCAGGTTGGAGACGCCGGGCTTGTTCTCACGGTCGTAGCGGACCTCGCCGTCGCTGTCCGTGACTGCCCGCTTGAACTTCTTCTCGATCGCTGCGTTGTCATCGAGCATGTAGATGATTCCCGAATCGGTTGCGGCCGACTTCGACATCTTGGAGGTGGGGTCCTGCAGGTCCATCACACGGGCCCCGGCTTTCGGGTGCACCGCCTTCGGCACGACGAACGTCTCACCGAAGCGGTGGTTGAACCTGATGGCGATGTCCCTCGTGATCTCGACGTGCTGTCGCTGGTCGTCACCCACCGGGACGTCGTCTGCGTCGTAGAGGAGAATGTCGGCTGCCATGAGAGCCGGGTACGTGAACAACCCCGCGGAGATGAAGTCGCCGTCGCGCTTCGCGGACTTGTCCTTGTACTGGGTCATGCGCGAGAGTTCGCCGAAGGAGACAGTGCATTCCATGAGCCATGAGAGCTCGCTGTGCTCGTGGATGTGGCTCTGCACGAAGACGGTGGCGACCTCGGGGTCGAGTCCGACGGCGAACAGCATCGCGGCAAGCTCGATCGTCTGCTCTCCGATGACGTCAGGCTTGTCGAGGACGGTCAGTGCGTGCAGGTCGACGATGCCGTGGAAGACGTTGCCGTCGTGCTGGCCTGCGACCCAGTTGATGAGCGCCCCGAGGTGGTTGCCGAGATGGACCGATCCCGTGGGCTGGATGCAGGAGAGAACGCGGGGCACGCGAAAACGCTACTCGCCGACGGGCCGTCTGCCCCTGACATATCACCCCGATGGCCGCCCCTCAACTAACCTGTCCACGTGGCCATCGACGTTGCAACTCCCGTCTATGAGGGCCCATTCGACCTTCTGTTGCACCTCATTCTGAAGGAAGAAGTCGACATCCACGAGGTGAGCCTCTCCACGATTGTCGATGCGTACCTCGCCGAGTTGGCGAAGATGCAGACTTTCGACCTGGAGATCGCCACTGAGTTCCTGCTCATCGCTGCGACCCTTGTCGAACTGAAGGCCCGCAGGTTGCTCCCGGGCAAGGAGACGGTGGATCTCGACGACGAGCTCGCCCTGTGGGAGGAGCGCGACCTTCTCCTGGCACGTCTCCTGGAGTGCAAGACGTTCAAGGATGTCGCGAAGGTGCTGGCGGGCTACGTCGACGACGCTGACCGGGTGTACGCGCGGATGTCGGGACCCGATGAGTCCTTTGCCGGGGTGATGCCCGACCTCATGGAAGGCGTGACCATCACGAAGCTGGAGAAGGCCTTCGTGTCGGCCATCACGCCGCGTGAGGTGCCCTCCATCAACCTGTTCCACGTCTCGCCGATCCGGTTCACCGTGGCGGAAGCGGTGGAGGAGCTGATGGACGAGCTCCCGCGGATCGGCCGGACTTCGTTCCGTGCCCTCACGAATGACCTGATCGAGCGGCTCGAGATCGTCGTCCGTTTCCTCGCACTTCTCGAGATGTACAAGCAGGGCTGGATCGAGATCGAGCAGGGTGACCGTTTCGGCGACATCGCGGTGGAATGGACAGGAATCGGGCCCGAATCGGACGGACCCCTGACGGTGGATGATTATGACGGTTGATGTGAGTGTCGAGGCAGTGCGGGCGATCGAGGCGATTGTCCTTGTGGGTCAGGATCCGGTCCCGACGTCGTTGTTGGCCGAGCTCGTGGAGTTGCCCGCCACCACGGTCGACGCTGTGTGCGAGCAGCTTGCCCGCACCTACGAGGAAGCCGGTCACGGATTCACGATCGCAAAGGTCGCGGGCGGGTGGCGGTTCCAGACGCATGCGGACATGGCACCGTACGTGGAGAGGTTCATCCTCGACGGTCAGCGCGCACGTCTGTCGGGTGCGGCTCTGGAGACGCTCGCCATCATCGCCTACAAGCAGCCGATCTCCCGTCTTCAGATCGCGAGCATCCGCGGGGTCGACCCTGATGCGGTGATGCGCACGCTCCACGGACGCGGCTACATCGCCCCGATCGGCCGTGACGACGGCCCGGGCCAGGCCGTTCTGTGGGGCACGACGGACTTGTTCCTCGAGAAACTCGGCATCGCGGACATCGCAGCGTTGCCCCCCATCGCGAGTTTCGTCCCCGATGCGAGCATCGTCGAGGCGCTCGAGAAGACGTTGCGCATCGACACGACCATCTCCGACACGGCGCCCGAAGAGGCACCGTCGAGCAATGCGGAGCCGGAAGCCGTCGAGTGACGATGGGCAGCGACGCGCCGGGAGGCGCCACCCCCGAACCTCCGCTCTGGGAGCAGGCCGTCCAGGAGGGTGAACGTCTGCAGAAGGTGCTCTCCCGTGTGGGGTTCGGTTCGCGTCGTGTGTGCGAGGAACTGATCGCCGACCGGCGGGTCACGGTCAACGGCGAGATCGCGGACCTGGGACGAAGGGTCGATGTGAACGAGGACGAGGTGTGCGTGGATGGTCTGGCCATCGGCGTTGAACCCGGGCTCGTGTACTACCTGCTCAACAAGCCCGAGGGCGTCGTGAGCACAGCCAGTGACACTCATGACCGGGAGACCGTGGTGGACCTCGTTCCCGGCGACGTTCGCGTGTACCCCGTGGGGAGACTCGACATGGACACCTCGGGCCTCATCATCCTCACGAACGACGGTGCATTGACCCAGTTGGTCACCCATCCAAGTGGCGGAGTAGAGAAGGAGTACCTGGCGGAGGTCGAATGCGGTCGTGACGGCGTCGGGAACAGTGCGCTTCGCCGACTGAGGGACGGAGTGGAGCTCGATGACGGCATCACGTCGCCCGCAGAAGTGGGCCAACCCGATCCCGGTGTGCTGCGAATCGTGATCCACGAGGGCAGGAACCGCCAGGTGCGACGGATGTGCGAGGCGGTCGGTCACCCCGTCAAGCGGCTGGTGAGGGTGCGGATAGGCCCGATCAGGGACACGAAGCTCCGTCCAGGGCAGTGGCGGGAGATGACACTTGACGAGGTGCGCGAATTAACGGCAAGTGCGGCACCGAGACGCGGAAGTAGGTTCTAGGCGTGTCTGAACGGAGGAGTGCGAACGTCATCGGGCTCGGACTGATCGGCGGTTCCATCTCGCTGGCCCTTCGGCGGAACGGCTTCGAGGTGTGGGGCAGCGATTCTGCGGACGGAGTCGCTGACGATGCTCTGGGCCGTGACATCATCGACCGGGTCGGAGTCGACCGGGCCGCCGAGATCACCTTCGTTGCCACACCCGTGAACACGGTCCCGCAATCGGTCCGCCTCGCGCTCGAGACCACGTCGGGCGTGGTGACCGATGTCGGTTCGGTGAAGGCGGTCGCCGCCGAATTCGCCTCTGACCCGCGCTACATCCCCGGGCACCCCATGGCGGGATCGGAGTTGCACGGCCTCGACGGCGCGGATGCCTCGATGTTCGAGGCTGCGGTCTGGGTCCTGACGCCCACTGAGTCGACGTCGGACTCGGCATTCAACCTCGTGGCGGAGACCGTCACGCGTCTCGGGGCGGAGGTTGTCGCCCTGCAGCCCGCGCAGCATGACGACCTCGTCGCGATGGTGAGCCACGTGCCGCACCTGACTGCGGCCACCTTGATGGGTCTCGCGGATGAGCGTTCGGAGGAACACCTCGCTCTTCTGCGTCTCGCCGCCGGGGGCTTCCGTGACATGACCCGAATCGCGTCCGGGTCCCCGGCCATCTGGCTTGACATCTGCGAACAGAACCGTGAGGCGATCCTGCGGGGTCTCGATGGCCTGATCTCGGGACTGTCGGAGATGAGGGACGTGGTCGATCGCTCCGACCGTGAGGCATTGTTCGACCGTCTCGAGCGGGCCCGCGTTGCCCGGATGAACCTTCCGGTGCGTGCCGGTGCCATCGAGAACCTCGCCGAGATGAGGATCCCCATCCCGGACCGTCCCGGCTCTGCCGCCGAGGTGTTCGCACTCTCGGGAGAACTCGGGGTGAACATCCATGACTTCGAGGTGGTCCACTCCGTCGAGGGCGACCGTGGAATCATGGTCCTCGTCGTGCGTGCTGACCACGTCGACATGTTCCGCGGTGGGCTGTTGGCCCGGGGTTACCGGCCGGCCATCCAGAAACTGTCATGACCGTCACGCGGGTGTCAGGTCACACGGGCACGGTCGACGCCGTGGTGCGCGTCCCCGGGTCGAAGAGCGTGGCGAACCGGGCGTTGATGTGTGCTGCACTCGTCCCCGACCCGGGTGAGTCCCGTGTGATCGGCGTTCCCGGCGGAGATGATTGTTCGGCGATGGTCGATGCGCTCGCCCGGTGCGGCGCCATTCGTGGCGAATCGGTGGTGGGGGGAAGTTTCCCGGGCAGTGGCGGGCGTTTCGACGCAGGCATTGCCGGCACCACGTCGCGTTTCCTCACGGCGGGCGCGGCATTGTCCGAATCGGCAATCATCATCGACGGAGGCGAGCCGCTGCGCCGTCGTCCGATGGCCGACCTCCACGATGCCCTCCGTCAGCTGGGGGCGACCGTTGAACAGGTCGAAGGGTCCCCCCGTGGGTACCTGCCCGTCAGCGTGGCCGGTGGTCGTCTTGTTGGCGGGACGGTGGCGGTTCGTGGTGACGTCTCGAGCCAGTTCATCTCCGCCCTGATGCTGGTCGCGCCGAGATTGACCAACGGACTTGCCATTGATGTCGTCGGGGAACTCGTCTCCCGCCCGTACGTGGAGATGACGGCCGCGGTCATGCGCGACTTCGGTGCTTCCGTGGACGTGGGAACGTCCCGCATCTCGGTCGCACCGGTTCCGTACGCGCCATGCGAGTACACGGTCGAACCGGATTTCTCCTCTGCGGCGTTCCCCATCATGGCCCTTGCCATTTCGTCGGGCCGCGTGGAGGTGCCCGGACTCGCGGCTGCGCTTCTTCAGGGCGATTCGTTCATCCTGGATGTCGCGCGCGCCATGGGAATCAGCGTGGCGACGAGGGGCAACGACATCATCGCGGAACGGACGGGTGATGCAGTTCTGTCACCAGTCCACGTCAACCTCGCCGACGCGAGCGATCTCGTGCCGGCGGTGGCCGTGGCGTGCACCGCCATCCGTGGTCGGAGCACCATCACGGGCGTCGGTTTCATCAGGTCGAAGGAGAGTGACCGACTCGGTGACCTGGCAGCGGAACTGAATGCCGCGGGAGCATCGGTCACGGTTGATGCTGATGGTCTGACAATCGACGGCGGCACCTCCCTTCACCCCGGCCGCCCGTACGCCACCCACCACGACCATCGTCTCGCGATGGCGTTCTCGTTGACCGCTGCCGGTGGTCGCGAGGTCCGCATCGCCGATGCCGAAGTGGTGACGAAGAGCTGGCCCTCGTTTTTCCGTGACATGACCGGCGTCCTCGGTGCAGCAGAAGTGCTCCACTAGCCTCGTCACCGTGAACCCAGTCGTGGCCGCCTTCGACGTTGACGGCACGTTGACCGTGCGGGACTGTGTGTTCCCGTTTCTCCTGAAGGTCGGGCGCGGCAAATTCGTGATGCGCCTCATCCGCAGGATTCCTGCGGCATCGCGCCTCCTCCTCAAGCGTGACAGGGATGCCCTGAAGGAACTGTTCGTCGCTGCTGCCCTCGGTGGACAGTCGGTTGGCGCGGTCGAGTCAGCGGGCACGCAGTTTGCCTCGACCGTTGCGGCCTCATGGATGAGAGCGGACGTGTGCCGCCGTCTGAGGTGGCACCAGGACCAGGGGCACGTCGTGGTGCTCGTCTCGGCGTCGCTGTCGCCCTACCTTCTCCCGTTGGGTGACCTGCTCGAGGTGGATGCCGTGCTCTGCACCGAACCCGAGGAGGCGAACGGCACCTACACGGGGTCGTTGCGCGGCGCGAACTGCCGCGGGGCCGAGAAAGTGGCGAGGCTGAGGGCGTGGGCATCTGATGCCGGGATCGCCGGGGAGGAATGGCTGCAGTATGCCTACGGTGATTCCGCCGGAGATGCCGCCATGCTGGCGGCCGCAATGAACGGAACAGACGTGTCGAAGGTGGAGGTGATGGCGTGATTGCGGCGATCATCCGCGAGGCGAGGCCGAAACAGTGGCTGAAGAACGTGCTCGTGTTCGCGGCCCCCGCCGCCCTGGGGGACATCTCGACTTCTCTCGTCACCAGGTCGCTGGTGGTGTTCGTCGCGTTCTGCATGACCGCAAGCGGCACCTACTACTGGAATGACATCAAGGACGTGGAGGCGGACCGCAGGCACCCGAAGAAGATGCACCGTCCGATCGCGAGCGGCGCGGTTCCCCTGGGGGTTGCCCGTGTCGTTGGCTCGGTTCTTCTCGCCGGAGGTCCCGTTGCTGCGTTCCTGGTGAGACCCGAAGCCGGGGGTGTTGTCGGTCTTTATGCAGTCCTCACCATCGGGTACAGCGTCTCGTGGAAGCACGTTCCCGTTGTTGATCTTGCGATTGTGGCGAGTGGTTTCGTGCTGCGGGCCATGGCAGGCGCCGCGGGAACTGACACGCACATGTCCACATGGTTCGTCCTCTGCACGACATTCGGGTCGTTCTTCATCGTGACGGGCAAGCGTTTCGCCGAACTGATGGAACTGGGCGACAACGCGATCGCGACCCGCAAGTCGCTCGCGGCCTACACGTTGCCGTACCTCCGCCAGCTTCTTGCAGTCTCCTGCACCGCAACGGTGTTCTCTTACTGCCTGTGGGCGTTCGAGAACGGGGAGAAAGCCGCTGGTTCGCTTCCCTGGCACGGGCTGTCGATCGTGCCGATGGTCCTTGCGCTTCTCAGGTATCTCCTCGTGCTCGAGAAGGGCGGCGGAGAGGCCCCGGAGGAGGTTTTCACGAAGGATCGTGCACTGCAGTTGTACGGCCTTGCGTGGGTGATTGTCTACGGTCTCGGTGTGTACGCAGGCTGACGGTCACACGGGCATCCTGAAGCCCGCTCCGGCGTGCTCGTAGAATGGCGCAATGCCGAAACAGCGTCTCTCCGGTTGGGGCCGTACAGCATGGACCGTGTCGGACACGGTCCTGCCCACCTCCGAAGCTGACCTGCGCACCGCACTGACTGCGGCAGGAGAGCGAGGGGTCATCTCGAGAGGACTCGGACGGTCCTACGGAGCCGCGGCACAGAATGCCGGCGGGCAGGTCCTGCTGATGGCCGGGAGCCCGATCGGGTCCACCATGGAACTCGACGAGACAACGGGTGTGTTGACCGCGCCGGCCGGCATGAGCCTCGACGACATTCTGAAGGAGTCGGTTCCCCGGGGCTGGTTCGTGCCGGTCACCCCGGGCACGAGATTCGTGACCGTCGGGGGCGCAATCGGCTCGGACATCCACGGGAAGAACCATCATTTCGACGGCAGCTTCGGCCAGCACGTGCTGTCCCTTCGACTCATGCTCGCCTCCGGGGAGGTCGTCGTGCTCTCTCCCACGGAGAAGCCACAGTGGTTCTGGGCCACGGTCGGGGGGATGGGCCTGACCGGCGTGGTGCTGGATGCGCGGATCCAGATGCTGCGCATCGAGACATCCCGGGTGCGTGTGGAGACGGAACGCCTCGCGGATTTTGATTCGGTCGTTGCCGCGATGTCCTCCGACGGGGAGGATGATTCCTACAGGTACTCCGTGTCGTGGGTGGACCTCGTGGCCACCGGCAAGTCGATGGGTCGCGGCGTGTTGACCCGTGGTGACCATGCGAAGGTGTCCGAGGTGAAAGCCGGTGACGTGCTCGCCTACGACCCCAAGGTGCGCCTGGCGGCGCCGGGGTGGGTGCCGAACCAGTTGTTGAACAAGATGTCCATCAAGGCCTTCAACGAGGTGTGGTACCGGAAGGCGCCCGCCAGGAGACATGTCGGTATCGAGAGCATCCCCGCGTTCTTCCATCCTCTCGACGGTGTCAGGAAGTGGAACTCGCTCTACGGCACCCAGGGGTTCATCCAGTACCAGTTCATCGTGCCCCTGGCGGAGGTCGAGGTCCTGCGGCGGGTCATCGAGGCGTTCGCCGGACAGGGAGTGGCGTCCTTCCTCGCCGTCCTGAAGAGAATGGGGCCGCAGAACTCTGCACCGATGAGTTTCCCCACCGAGGGCTGGACACTGACGCTCGACATGGCAGCGGGGATCCGCGGCCTGCCAGAGCTTCTCTCGCGTGTCGACACGATGGTTCTCGATGCCGGGGGTCGGCACTACCTGGCGAAGGATTCCCACGTGTCCCCGGTCGCCGTGCGGCGTGGGTACCCGCGATTCGCTGAATGGCAGGACGTGCGCGACGAGATGGACCCTACGAAGATGTGGAACAGCGATCTTGCACGCCGCCTCGGCCTGCTGAACAGAGGAGACTGAACATGAAGAACGGAGTCGGGGTCCCGCAGAACATCGTCCTCTTCGGGGGGACGAGCGAGATCGGCCAGGCAATCGTGGGGAGACTCGTCCAACCGGGTGTTGCGAACGTCTCGCTCGTGTGCCGCGACGTCGACGCAGGGACGTCCTTCGCCGAGTCTCTGGGGGAGAGATACGGCGACCTGTCGGTTGACGTCGTGCGGTTCGACGCCTCTGACCACACGGCCATGTCGGCGATCGTCGACGAGGTGAGCGACAGCGGCAGGGACATCGACGTGGCCGTGGTGGCACAGGGTGTCCTTGCCGAGGGGGTTGATTATTTCACCCACCCGGAGAGGGTCAACGAGGTGATGTCCGTGAATGCCACAGCCACCATCTCGCTGCTCTATGCGCTCGCCGACAGGATGCGCCGGCAGGGTTACGGCCGGATCGTCCTGTTGTCCTCGGTGGCCGGCGTCAGGGTGCGGAAGGGCAATTCGGTCTACGGGGCATCGAAGGCCGCTGTCGACTCTCTTGCCGTCGCCTTGGATCACGAACTGGAGGGCACCGGGGTGTCCATTCTGGTGGTGCGGCCGGGATTCGTCGTCTCGAAAATGACAGCCGGAATGAAGAAGGCACCCTTCTCCACCACTCCTGACGCTGTCGCGAAGATCGTCACCGGTTCAGTGAACGGCGGCAGGACGGTGGTCTACGCGCCGTCCATCCTCCAGTACGTGTTCGGGGTTTTCAGGCTGCTGCCGCAAGCGGTGTGGCGCCGGTTGCCGCTCGGTTAGGAGCCACCGTCACGGAATCGCGCCGTAGACGACGTACATCCCCGTGACCGTCACGAGGCCCGTCGCCATGAGGAGCATCGTGAGAGGCCACCATGAATCCTCGTCGTCGCGGAGCATCCGCGCGGCAGGAATGAGAAGCGGGAAGGCCGTGAAGAGGAACCTGGGTCGCGCCGTCACGGTGGCGGGCAGGAGCATCAACACCAGCACCGACGCGCTGTAGGCGTTGTACATGGCGGGCAGTCGGTGGCGGCGGGCGCACCAGATGGCCAGCACCATCGCCATCACGGATGCCATGGTGAGCATGCTGGTCGGAGACGAGACCGGATGGAGGAAGAAGTCGAAGGTGCGCTGGACTGCGGTCACTCCGAAACTGGTTCCCTCGCGCCATGCCTCCCGTTGAACACGGAACCAGGCCCAGTTCTCTCCGGTGTGGTGGCGCAGGAACACCATGAAGGACACGAAACCGATGGGGGCCAGGGCGGGTGCGATGAGTGACTTCCACTCGCGGTCCCGTTTGATGGCGAGGAGCGCGGCAACGCCGCACGCACTGACGAGTGCAAGGCCGTTCGGGCGGGCGGCCGTGCCCACCGCGGCCAGCAGTCCGGCCACCAGCCACTGCCTGCGCGAGAGCGCGAGGAAGACGAGCGCACAGATCGTCAGCATCATGGCTTCCGAATATGCGTAGCTCAGCACGAAACTGCCGGGGAAGAGGGCGCCGAGAATCATGGCCTTCTCCGCGGTCTTCGGGTCGAACAATTCGCGTGTGATCCGGCCGAGCAACCACACGAACAAGCCCCCGAGCAGGAAGTTCAGCAGGAGAGCGACGCTGACCGGTCCGCCGGGCAGCAGGACGTCCAGGTAGTGGACGGTGCGGGGGAACAACGGGAAGAACGCAGCCCTTGCGTCACTCACCTCGTAGGTCACGTTCGCCATGATGTGGCGGGGATACCCGCTGCGGGCGACATCCATGTACCAGTGCCCGTCCCACGCATCGAGGGCGCGGATGACCGCCGTGGGGCCTTCGACAGGGGCCTTGTCGTCCCACCTGTCCCTCACGGCGTGGGCGGTGATGCCGAAGCCGACGCCGAGCAGGACGAAAACCCGGCTCAGCAGATAGGCGAACATCCCCCTTCGGATGGCCCTCTGCCAGGCCGTGGTGTCGGCGTCGTCAAGTCTCGGTGTGTCGGTCATAGGGGCCTACAAACGGGCGATACGAACAATACGCCGTCTGGGTCCGTGGGCGGGGGCTCTCCAACCTGCCATTCCGAGCCACGTGACGACCCGCTGTCGTTGGCCGGCATACGGCTCGAGGAGTGCGCACATCTCCTCGTCGGTGCCACGATGCCTTCCGGTCAGCGCGAATGCCACGGTGTTCTTGACGTGGAAATCGCCCACCTCAAGGGCATCGGGATCACAGAAGGACGCGTAACCGGCAACCGACGCCGTCCACACGCCCACGCCCTCGATCAGCGTGAGGGACATCGTGCGGTCATGCGGAGATTCTTCGGTTCTCCAGCCTTGCAGGAGCCGTTCCCCGTGCCGCGCGACGTTGCGCAGTGTCTCGGCACGGCGCCGGTCGATCCCCATCAGGTGGAACTCGTGATACGGAACCGCGAGCAAGGCATCCGGCTCGGGTGGTGCGTGCATCCGGCGTCCGTTCGCGTCAACAGCTTGGCCGAACCGTCGACAGATCTCGGCCCACTGGGCAAGCGCCTCGGCCGCCGTCACGCGCTGGCCGAGGACCGCTGGAAGCAGGTCGTGGTAGGGAGTGCCCGTGCGCGGCACGCGGTACGCCCCGTAGATCCTCATTGCGGAGGTGACTGCGTCGTGACGGGGTGTCACGTCATGGCCGGGGTCGTCGTCGCCGAAGAGAGGGTGTCGGGGTACCACTTCGACGTGTCCGGACAGCATGTCACGCACCGTCACAGAACCATCCGGTTCCTCCGTGGCCGAGGTGACGACAGGTCCGTCCGGTGAAAGGGTGGCCCTCGTGATGGTTCGACCCTCGACCCGTGTCGTGGGGTCATTCGTGCCGTTCCGACAACCGACAAGGGTCGCGGTCAGGTGGTCTCGTGGTCCGGGTGCAATGCGGAAACCGTAGCCGTGCGACGATGTGGCATGGCTGACATCGAGATCTCCACACCACGCGAGGGCGTCACGCAGGTGACCATGAACAGGCCGTCGAAGCTGAATGCGATGACGAGCGAGATGGTGGAGGGTCTCCACGAGGCGTTCACGGCAATCAGCAGGGACCGCGACTGCCGCGTCGTGGTCCTGACGGGAGCGGGACGCGGGTTCTGTGCGGGCCTCGATCTGACGGGCTACGGGGATGCGCCGGGATTCGCCTGGAACGGGCGCGTGGAGAGGGGACTGGCGGTCCAGAAACACATCGCCTCGCTCATCCCGAAGATGCGTTCGCTCCCGCAGCCGATCATCGCAGCCGTCAACGGCCCTGCCGCAGGCGGTGGCTTTGCCCTCGTTCTCGGCTCAGACATCCGACTCGCGTCCGTCAGTTCCAGGTTCAACGCGGCTTTCATCAGGATCGGCTTGTCGGCGTGCGACATCGGCACCAGCTGGCTGCTGCCGCGGCTGATCGGGGCCGCACACGCTCAGGAACTGATGCTGACGGGTCGGATCTTCGATTCTGCCGAGGCCCACAGGTTGGGGTTGGTCGTCGACGTCATCCCCGACGAATCTCTCCTTGATGTCGCGTACGCGAAAGCGTCAGAGGTCATGTTGAACTCCCCGATAGGGGTGGCCTTGACGAAGGAAGGCATGTGGTCGGCTCTCGAGATACCGGGCCTCCAGGCGGCCATCGACCTGGAGAACCGTCAGCAGATCATGGCCTCGTTCTCCGAAGATGCTGCCGAGGCGAGACGGGCACGATCCGAGAAGCGCTCCCCGCGGTTCGATGCTTGACATTCTGTTAACAATCCAAAAGAGAACCGCGCGTCGGGAACGGACTAGTTTGTTCCCGTGAGCGAACGCGAGATCATGACATGGGACATCTTCGGCACTGCGAGCAGGGAACTCGCCACGATGGTGGCGGACTCGGGTTACGAACCTGACATCATCCTCGCCATCGCCCGCGGAGGTCTCCTCGCTGCAGGTGCGCTCGGCTATGCACTGGCCGTCAAGAATCTTTACACGATGAATGTCGAGTTCTACACGGGAGTGGACGAGCGACTGCCCGTGCCGATGATCCTCCCGCCCGTGCCCGATCTCGTGGAGCTTCGCTTTGCCCGCGTGCTCGTGGTTGATGATGTTGCCGACACCGGCCACACCCTGAAGATCGTCGAGGAGTTCTTCAAGGGTCGGGTGAAGGAAGTGCGCAC
>JBEGJV010000020.1:0-20032 GCA_041184385.1 Actinomycetota bacterium | reverse complement strand
TCGGGCAAGGGCACGGTGTACTCGTTCACCATCATCCGCAAGGGCTCAGGTGAGTGGAAAGAAGTCGGCCCGTACGTTTATGCCTACGTCGAACTCGACGAGGGCCCCAGGGTGCAGACGAACATCGTCGGCTGCCCGGTCGAGGACGTGCACATCGGCATGAAGGTCGAGGTGGAGTGGCACGACACGGGCAAGGGAGCCGCCATCTACCGCTTCCACCCTGCCGGCTGACCCTCTTGCCATGGTCCGGCCCCGGCCACACACATTCCTGACGTCCACAGACGGAAGGAAGACCCCATGCCCATTGATGACGACAAGATCCGGCACCTGCGGGAGTGCTTCGACAGGTCCATCGGTCCCGAAGCCACGTCTACAGTGATGTCCATGTTGACCAGTGTCGACGTCACCAATCTCGCCACGAAGGACGACATTCGCCAGTTGATGGACCGAATGGATCACCGCTTCGAGATGGTTGACCTGAAGTTCGAGGCACTCGACAACAAGCTTTCCGAGCGCATCCAGGGGCTCGACGACAAGCTCTCCGAGCGCATCCAGGGGCTCGACGAGCGAGTCACCGAACGGATCACAACCCTCGACCTGAAGTTCGCCGAACGGGTCGCTGCACTCGACGAAAAATTCTCGGAGCGGATCCAGGCACTCGACGACAAGTTCACCGAACGACTCGAGGGCACCGTCCACCGGATCGAGGCCATGGTGTTCAGGTCCATCAACAGGCACCTGACGTTCTCCGTCATGGCCATGGCCGCTGTCAGCGGCATGTTCACGTGGCTGGCGCGCTGAGCGCCGCGCGTTACACCAGCAGTTCGGCGATCTGCACCGCGTTCAGCGCGGCGCCCTTGCGCAGGTTGTCGTTCGACAGGAACAACGCGAGACCCTTGTTGTCCGCCACCGTCTGGTCCTGGCGGATGCGACCCACGTAGCTGGGGTCCTGGCCAGCGGCCTCGAGGGGCGTGGGGATGTCGCTCAGCACGACCCCCGGGGCCTTCGACAGGATTTCGGTTGCCCGCGCAGGGGTGATGCTGCGCGAGAACTCGACGTTCAGTGCGATCGAGTGACCGGTGAACACCGGCACGCGCACGCACGTGCCCGACACGAGGAGGTTCGGGATGTCGAGGATCTTGCGGCTCTCGTTGCGCAGCTTCTTCTCCTCGTCGGTCTCGCCCTGGCCGTCGTCCACGAGCGAACCGGCGAACGGCAGCACGTTGAATGCGATCGGGCGAGCGAACTTCTTCGGCTCGGGCCATGTGACCGCATGACCGTCGAATGTCAGTCCCGCTGCGCCTGACGTCATCTGTTGTGCCTGGGCATCGAGTTCGTCGACCCCGGCAAGGCCGCCGCCGCTGACTGCCTGGTACGTGGAGGCGATCATCTTCACGAGACCCGCATCGTCGTGCAGCGGCTTCAGTATGGGCATGGCAGCCATCGTGGTGCAGTTCGGGTTGGCGATGATGCCCTTCGGCGGGTTCTTGGCCAGGTGCCCGTTGACCTCGCTCACGATGAGAGGAACCTCGGGGTCCATCCGGAACGCGCTCGAGTTGTCGATGACGATCGCACCGGCCGCCGCGAACTTCGGCGCGAGTTCGCGCGACGACGTGGCGCCGGCCGAGAACAGGGCGATGTCGATCCCGTTCAGGTCTGCAACGGTTGCGTCCTCGACGACAACCTGACGGTCACCGAAGGAAATCGTCTTGCCGGCGGACCGGGCCGATGCGAAGAAACGAATGTCAGTGAACGGGAACTTCCGCTCCAGGAGCAGTGTCCGCATGACACTCCCGACTTGACCTGTTGCTCCGACCACCGCAATGCGCATGGTGCGAAAGGCTAACCACGCTTCGCGAGCAGCCACCAGTGACTTTTATTGGCGACATCCAGGTCGCGCTGCGGGACCGTTCCGTCACGGTAAATCACGGGCTTCTGCGGCCTGCCGGGATGGTGGAGAACCACCACTTCCTCGAGGTCGATCTTCGATGCCTCGATCGCGGCGAACACGCGCTTCGGGTCGAGGCGGTTGGCCTGCCAGCCGAGGCGGGTCGACCAGCGCCACTTCGACAGGCGGGGACCAATGACCGGCACGTGCCACAAGGACCTGATGAGGATCCCGGCGGGGACGAGGGCTGCGTCCTCCGGAACCCAGGTGCGGTAGTTGAGGGCAATCCACCCGCCGGGCTTGACTGCACGGAGCGACTCCCGGGTGAGCCGGATTGCGTCACTGGTCTTGCAGTGCTGCAGCACGATGTAGGAGAACACCACGTCCACGCTCTGGTCGGGTACGCCGATCGAGTTGCCGTCGGCGATGTGCACCGTGGAGAAATTGGTGGTGCGGCCGAACCGCGCCACCGTCTCCCGGCATCGCTCGAGGAACGCCGCGTCGACATCGGTGGCCACCACCGAGGCGAACCGTCTGGTGAACGCCGCCGTCATCCGGCCGATGCCGGAACCGATCTCGAGAATCGACATCGAGGCCGCCGTGTCGTTCCACCCGAAACGATCGACATAGACATCCACCTCGGCGTCACCCGTCTGCACGAAGTTGGCGAGGTTCAGCTCATCGCCGGTGAGGTTGTTGAAGACCCACCCGGTCTCGCGCACCACGTCGTCGGCATTGTCGCGTGCCTCGGCCCGGGTCCCCGCCGCGCGCCACGGCGTGAGTTGCCTGCGTCGACGTGCCATCGTCCAATTCTGACAGGCGGACTACTTGCGCTCGGGCAATGGTGCCGAATAGGCCGTTCCGGAGTCCAGCCCGAAAGCCGTGTGCAGCGAACGCACCGCCGTCTCCATGTCGCCCGCGGCGACCACCACGGAGACACGGATCGTGCTGGTGGAGATCATCTGGATGTTCACGTTGTTCTCTGCGAGGACGCGGAACATCTTCGCCGCGATGCCCGGACTGGTCTTCATGCCGGCACCGACAAGGGAGATCTTCGCGATGTCGGCGTCGTGGGTGACCGCCTGCGCACCGACTTCCCCTGCGACCCGCGCAACAATCTCCTCAGCGCTCTTCATGTCGGCCTTCGGCACGGTGAACGAGATGTCGGTCAGGCCCTCCTTCGAGGTGTTCTGCACGATCATGTCGACGTTGATGTTGGCGTTCGCCAGGTTCTCGAAGAGCGCCGCGGAGATGCCCGGGCGGTCGGGCACCGCGATGACGGTGACCTTCGATTCGCTGGCGTCCTGAACGACACCGGAGATGATCGGATCTTCCATGGCTGCTCCTTCTGAGGCGTCGGTGGTGACCCATGTGCCGGGTTCCCAGGTGTAACTGGAACGCACGTGGATCGGGACGTTGTGGTTGCGCGCGAACTCGACGGAGCGCAGAGCGAGCACCTTGCTGCCCACGCCCGCCATCTCGAGCATCTCGTCGAACTGCAGGCGCTGCAGCTTCCGTGCCTGCGGCACGATGCGTTCAGCGCCGCCGCGAGCGCGACGGCCGTGGTGTCGCTGCCGCCGCGGCCGAGGGTGGTCACCTCGCTGTCAGTGGACACACCCTGGAAACCGGCGACCACCACGACCTTGCCCTGCGAGAGGGCATCACGCACGCGGTCGCCCTTGACCTCCAGGATCTTGGCCTTCGTGTGGATGGTGTCGGTGATGATCCCCACCTGCGAGCCGGTGAAACTGACCGCCTCGATGCCGATGCCGGCAAGAGCGATGCTGAGGAGCGACATGGAGATGCGCTCGCCGGCAGTGAGGAGCATGTCCATCTCGCGGCCGGGCTGCACGCTGGAGACGGCATTGGCGAGTGAGATCAGGTTGTCAGTGGACTTGCCCATGGCGGAAACCACCACCACGACATCGTTTCCGTGATTGCGGGTGAAGGCGACGTGGTCGGCAACTGCCTTGATGCGGTCGGGGTCGGCCACCGAGGTGCCGCCGTACTTCTGAACTACAAGTCCCACAGGCATTTGAGGCTAACGCCGCGGAAGTGCCCGTCCCACTGACTTTTTCGCCCACGCCGACGCAAGTAGCCTTCACTTCTCGTGGGTACAGACAAGCGCAACCGTCAGAAGCAGAACCGAGCAGCAGCACGGGAGGCTCGTGCGCGGCAACAGCGACGCGACGCCGTCAAGAGCCGCACCGTCAAGTGGGGCGGTCTCATCGCGGTGATCGTCGTGGCTCTCTTCGCGGTGTCGAGGCTCGACTCCGGTGACTCCACGGATTCGACAGACACGACAGTGGCATCGTCCAGTTCATCCAGTTCGTCCAGTTCGTCCGAGGATCCCACCACGTTGACGACGCTCCCGGGCGAGGCAATCACCGGTGACACCCCGTGCCCGAAGACCGATGGTTCAGAGAAGCGCGTCACATCGTTCGAGAAGGCGCCGACAATGTGCATCGACGCAGCCAAGTCGTACACGGCCACGTTCGACACGAGTGAAGGTGCGGTCGAGGTCGCACTCGACACGGAGAAGACACCGAACACCGTCAACAACTTCGTCGTGCTGTCCCGCTACAAGTACTACGACGGTTCGTTCATCTTCCGGACCGATCCCTCCATCGACATCATCCAGGGTGGCGGTGCATCCAATTCCGACGACCCGGGTTACTCCATCAAGGATGAGGGAACGGGCTTCAAGTACGAGGAGGGCGACCTCGTCATGGCCCGCACCGGTGCGCCCGACTCTGCCGGCGGCCAGTTCTTCTTCGTGACCGGCGAGAACGCGGCCCTCCTGAACAGCCAGGGCACGTACGTCACGTTCGGCAAGATCACCAAGGGTCTCGATGTCGTCAAGAAGATCATCGGCTTGAACTCCGGGTCGGGCAGCCTCGGCGGGGCCCCCAGCCGCACGGTGGAGATCACCAAAGTCTCCATCACGGAGAAGTAGCCGGATAGGTGCCCAGCGGGGGTTGACCATTACCCTCGTGTCATGGCATCAATCAAGAAGGTCGGAATTTGTGGCTCGGGCATCATGGGCTCGGGTCTTGCGGAAGTGGCGGCAAAGGCCGGCTATGACGTGGTCGTTCGTTCGCGCAGCAAGGCAACCGCCGATGCGATGATCACCTCCATCGAGAAGGGCCTCGACAAGCAGGTCCAGCGCGAGAAGATCAGTGCGGACGACAAGGCGGCCATCCTCGGTCGCCTGTCGGCCACCGAGAAGATCGCCGATCTCGCCGATTGTGACCTCGTCATCGAGTCGGTCGTCGAGGATCTCGATGTCAAGAAGTCGCTTTTCGCGGAGCTCGACAAGACCGTGAAGGCAGGCGCGATCCTGGCCACGAACACCAGCACGCTCCCTGTCGTCGAGATGGCCATGGCAACCGGCCGTCCCGACCGCGTCTGCGGCATCCACTTTTTCAACCCGGCAACCGCGATGCCGCTCGTGGAGGTGGTGAACCCCATCACCGCAAGTGACGAGACCATCGCAGAGGCCAACGAGTTCGTCGCCAAGTGCGGCAAGAACGGCGTGCAGGTCAAGGACCGTGCGGGCTTCATCGTGAACGCACTGCTCTTCCCCTACCTCAACAACGCGATCCGCATCTGGGAGACGGGCACCGCATCGATGGAGGACATCGACACGGCGATGAAAGGCGGCTGCAACTTCCCCATGGGTCCGTTCGCCCTGCTCGACCTCGTCGGTCTCGACACATCGCTCTCCATCCTCGAGGCACTCCACGCCGAGTTCGCCGACCCGAACTACGCAGCCGTGCCGACACTCCGTCGTCTCGTCGCCGCCGGCAAGCTCGGGCGCAAGAGCGGCGAGGGCTTCTACAAGTACTGATCGTCGCCGCGGGCAGAGGCCGGACTGATGCCCCGACACGACAGTTGTGCGTGGGGCTTCCCCTCGCCTGACAAGTGGCCGACTGACGACGATGTCGTCGCCGTCGGTGCGGACCTGGCCCCGGACACATTGCTGTACGCGTACACGCACGGGATGTTCCCGATGCACATCGACCCGCGGCACGAGACGCTCGGGTGGTTCTCCCCGTTGCGTCGCGGTGTCATCCCTCTCGACGGACTGCGCGTCACGAAGTCGATGCGCAGGAGCGCACGGAACTTCAACGTCACTTCTGACATGGCCTTCGTCGACGTGATGCGGTACTGCGCAATGGTGCGCACGGACGGCAACTGGATCGACGACGACTTCATCGACTCGTACTCGATGCTGCACGCCATGGGCCACGCGAACAGCGTCGAGGTGTGGAACGAGGACAACCAGCTGGTGGGTGGTCTTTACGGCGTGCGGATCGGTCGCTTCTTCGCCGGGGAGTCGATGTTCCACCTGGAGACTGACGCCTCGAAGGTGGCATTGATGAACCTGGTGGACATGCTCAACGCCGATGGCGTCGTCCTTCTCGACACGCAGTGGTGCACGGAACACCTGGCCACACTCGGCTGCATCGAGGTCCCGCGTGCCGACTATCTGGGGCTGCTGGAGTCCGCTCTTGCCTGAATCGCCCACCGGCTGTGGATAACCACCGGTCTCGTTGCCATACTTGACCCGTGAGCGAACAGACCACCCCCCGTCGCGAAGAACCGTGGATGATGCGCACCTATTCGGGGCACTCGTCCGCGAAGGCCTCGAACGAGCTCTACCGCACGAATCTCGCCAAGGGCCAGACCGGTCTCAGCATCGCGTTCGACCTGCCCACGCAGACGGGGTACGACCCGGATCACATCCTCGCCCACGGTGAGGTCGGGAAGGTCGGGGTCCCCGTCTCCCACCTCGGCCACATGCGCACCCTGCTCGACTCGATCCCGCCGGGGAAGATGAACACCTCGATGACCATCAACGCCACGGCGGCGTGGATGCTCGCTCTCTACGTTGCCAACGCACGTGAGCAGGGCGTCGACTCGGTGGAACTGCGCGGCACCACCCAGAACGACATCGTGAAGGAGTACCTGTCGCGCGGCACCTACATCTTCCCGCCGGCACCGTCGAAGCGCCTGATCGTCGACATGGTGGCATGGTGCGCGCAGAACGCACCGAAGTGGAACCCCATGAACGTGTGCTCGTACCACCTGCAGGAAGCAGGCGCCACGCCCGTGCAGGAGATCGCGTTCTCTCTTGCCACCGCCATCGACATCCTCGACGCGGTGCGCGACAGCGGTCAGGTGAGTGCCGACCAGTTCGACCAGGTGTTCGGATCGATCTCGTTCTTCGTGAACGCGGGCATCCGCTTCATCGAGGAGGTGTGCAAGCTGCGCGCGTTCACGGACCTGTGGGAGCGCATCGCCATCGAGCGGTACGGGGTGAAGGACCCCAAGGCGCGTCGTTTCCGTTACGGCGTGCAGGTCAACTCGCTCGGCCTCACCGAGGCGCAGCCAGAGAACAACGTGCAGCGCATCGTCCTCGAGATGCTCGCGGTCACCCTGTCGAAGCGCGCCCGCGCGCGCAGCGTGCAGTTGCCCGCGTGGAACGAGGCACTCGGGTTGCCGCGGCCGTGGGACCAGCAGTGGTCCCTGCGCATGCAGCAGGTGCTCGCCTTCGAGACAGACCTTCTGGAGTACGGCGACATCTTCGACGGCTCCACGGTGATCGAGGCGAAGACCGCCGAGCTGCGTGACGCCGCCTGGGCCGAACTGCAGGACGTCCTCGCCATGGGCGGCGCGTTCAATGCCGTGGACGAACTGAAGGGACGACTCGTGCGCTCGATGGCGGAACGCACGCGCCGCATCGAATCGGGTGACCAGACGGTCGTCGGTGTCAACTCGTTCACCGAGGCCGAACCGTCCCCGCTCGCAGGTGACGGGAACATCCTCATCGTCGACCCCGCGGTGGAGAAACAGACAATCGCCGACGTCGCAGCGTGGCGCTCGTCGCGGGACAACGAGGCCGTTGCGCGCGCGCTCGAGGAAGTGCGCCGTGCCGCTGTCGACGGCACCAACATCATGGAACCCTCCATCGCGCTGGCGCAGGCCGGCGGCACCACGGGTGAATGGGCCGGTGCGCTGCGGGAGATCTTCGGCGAGTTCCGTGCACCCACCGGTGTCAACGCCGCCGTCGGCCGTCGCACCAACGAGTTGTCCGGCGTGGCCGATTTCGTGAAGTCCATCGCCGGCGGTCCGCCGCGCTTCCTGGTGGCCAAGCCCGGCCTCGACGGCCACAGCAACGGCGCTGAGCAGATCGCGGTCGCCGCCCGCGACGCCGGCATGGAGGTCGTCTACAGCGGCATCCGCCTGACCCCCGAGCAGATCGTGGCCAGCGCCCGCGACGAGGACCCGGATGTCGTCGGTCTCTCCATCCTGTCCGGCTCCCACATGGAACTCGTGCCCGAGGTCGTGGCCAAGCTGCGGGCCGAGGGCGTGGACGCCCCGGTCATCGTGGGCGGGATCATCCCCGAGGAGGACCGGCCCCGCCTTGCCTCCCAGGGAGTGGCGGCGATCTACACCCCGAAGGACTTCGACATCGCCCGCATCATGCGCGAGGTCGCCGAACTGGCCGTCGCCCACCGCAACGGCTGACCGGGAACAATCACCCGGCCAAGGGTGTTCCATTCACCATGAGCATCTACGCAACGTCCATCGCAGCCCTCGACGGAAAGCCGAACGCACTCGCCGGTGCCGAGGGCAAGGTCACCCTGGTGGTGAACGTCGCCAGCAAGTGCGGTCTCACCCCGCAGTACGAGGGGCTCGAGAACCTGCAGAAGCAGTACGCAGCGCAGGGATTCACCGTTGTCGGCGTGCCGTGCAACCAGTTCAGGGGCCAGGAGCCTGGCACCGCGGAGGAGATCCAGACGTTCTGCAGCACCACGTACGGTGTGACGTTCCCCCTCACCGAGAAGGTCGATGTGAACGGCGACGACCGTCATGCTCTGTACGCGCAGCTCACGCCGGTTGCCGACGCCGAGGGAGTGAACGGCGACATCCGCTGGAACTTCGAGAAGTTCCTGGTGGGTCGCGACGGAAACGTCATCGCGCGGTTCAGCCCGATGGTCACACCGGACGCACCCGAACTAGTCAGCGCAATCGAAGCCGCACTGTAGGCGTCACGCGCGTTCGCGCGCGATGAAAGTGTCCAGTGCCGGGCCGCTCTCGAAACTCGTGATCAACGCGTAGCGCGGGTGGTCATGGTTGTGCACCACGACGTGCCACAGGCGCTGCGTGTCTACAACGAATCGTGCGCCCTTCGGCAGGGGCACCCGACGCTCGGTTGACGGGTCGGGAAGACCGTCCGGGCCGTTGTCCATCAGCAACATGTAGCTGTCCGGGTTGTCGGTGAGTTCCACCCAGGAACGAACCACCCAGCCCTCGTTTTCGGGGTTGAAACGGTTGTTGTCGTCGCGGTGGATGCTGCGGATCGCCTCGTCACGGCCCTGTGGTTGCAGCTTGATGATGCGCACACGCCCGAAATTGGCACCCACCGATGACACGTAGTCCTTCAGTGTCGGTGCGATGTCAGCATTCGATGTCCACAGCGCGTCCTTGTCGGTCTTGCCCTTGTCCCAGAACCCGCGGCAATCGAGTTCGCCGTCGGCGGAAGCAAGCGGGGCGAAGTTGGTGTCTCCGCCACTCTTCCAGTCGAAGTACTCGAGAGTCTCGAACTCGCTCGCCGGAACGTCGAACGGTGCGGGAGCGAGAGCAACGAACCCGGTGTCGGCCAGGCAATCGAGTCGCACGTGCGGGGTGTGCAACGGGATCTTCACTGACCAGTGTTCCTGTGTGGGCCAGAAGGTTGCTGTCATGACTTCAGTGTAGGTACGCGTGCAAGCACCGGTCGTTCACGGTGCCATCGTGGTGGTCGCACCTATCGGCACGAAACCGTTGCTGGGTGGCAGCATGAGCTGTGTGCCCGCGGGCACACGGTCCGGATTCTTGATCTTGTTCAGTTCCACCAGCCGCGGCGCGGAGAGGTTGAACTTCTGCGCGATGGCGAACAGAGACTCGCCCGGCTGCACCGTGTAGTACCTGATCGGCCCGGTGGTCGTGGTCACGCCCGATGTGGAGGTTGTCTGCTTGCCGCCGCCGTTGTCCGCGCTCTGGGAAGTTCCGCCGTCGGTCAGCAGGGACGACATCACGGCAAGGAAAGCAAAGATGCACGTGCTCCACAGCAGATAGACGTGGAGTCGCGTGCGAAGGAACACGCACCCATGTTAGGTGTGACAGTTCTCTTGCGCTCCCATGAGGGGCACATGATGCGACTCCCCTAACCTTGATCAGCGATGAGTGCACCCGCAGAGACACGTACGTTCCCCGGGGCACAGGCCCCGGACCGCACCAGGCGCCACAACGCGAACGGGGTCGAGCTTGCCGTCTACGAATGGGGCAAGGAATCGGACCCTGCCCTGTTCCTGGTCCACGGCGGAAGTGACTTCGCCCGCACGATGGACGTCTTCGCTCCGCTCCTGGCGGCTGGCGGCTGGCGCGTCGTCTCCTGGGACCACCGGGGCCACGGGGCCAGTGACCACGCCGCGCTCTACGGGTGGGACGCCGACATCCGCGACGCACTCTCGGTGATGGCCTCGGTCACCGACAGACCCGCACCCGTGGTCGGCCATTCCAAGGGTGGTGCGGTGATGCTGCAACTGTGTGACGGGTCCCCCTACCGCATCTCGAAGATGGTGAACATCGACGGTATGCCGAGCAAGCGGCGCATGCCCGACGTGCCTGACCACGACCAGTCGCGCATGCTCGCGACCGAGGTCGGCGGTTGGCTGGACTTCCGGCACGAAGCCGCGGAGTCAATCCGCAAGCCCGGCACTCTCGAGCAACTCGCAGAGCGTCGCGGTCGCATGAACCCGCGACTCAGCAAGGAATGGCTCGAGTACCTCGTCACCGTCGGTGCACAACATGACGATGACGGCTGGCGTTGGACACTCGACCCCAGCATGCGCTTCGGTGGTTTCGGCCCGTGGCGACCGGAATGGAGTGCGTTGCGCATGGCAGCGTTGCCCGTTCCGTTCCTCGGGTTCCTCGGCACGATCGACGAACCCATGGGTTGGGGCGCACGCGAACGCGACGTGCGTCCGTGGCTTCCTGCCGGCGGCAGGCTCGAGATTCTCGACGGGATCGGCCACTTCATCCACATCGAGGAACCGGCGCTGGTCGCCGGCAAGGTGCTGGAGTTCCTGTCATGAACGTGCTGTCCACGGTGCACCTGAGGCACAACCGCATCACGCTCGCGCTCCACAAGGTGCGAGAGGGCACGGGTCGTCCGCTCCTTCTCCTGCACGGCCTGGGCGAGGACGCGGCTCGCATGGCATCCGTCGATGTCCAGTGGGCCGGGCCCGTGTGGGCACTGGATTTCACCGGCCACGGCCAGTCCACGGTGCCGAAGGGCGGTGGCTACTCCTGCGAGATCCTCATGGCAGACGTCGACGTCGCGTTGAGACACATCGGGGAGGCAACGATCCTCGGGCGCGGCATCGGCGCATACGTGGCTTTCCTCATCTCCGGCGCGCGCCCGCAGTTGGTGAAGGGCGCGGTGCTGACCGACGGACCGGGGCTCGCCGGCGGGCCGGTGCATGTCAGTTCCACTTCCGAGATTGCCGACTCATCGCGCGCGGGTCTCGCGCCCGACCCGTGGGCGCTCATAGAGCTCTCGCGCGACGCGCGGCCGGCAACGTACGCGCTCACGTTCCTGCGGCTCGCGATGAACGGGACGACTCTCGACGACCCGATTTCTGCGTGCTGCCGCGTGACCCCGCCGTGGCTGGAGGCGATCAACGCGGAACCGGGTGTCGCGAACGGCATGTCAGTGCAGGAGGCACTCGACATGTACGCCGCAATCAACTGACGCGGCGCGTCACCCTGTCAGCAGCGCGAACCAACTCGGCGAGGACGTCGTCACTGACCTGACCATCCCCGACCAGATCGAAAGCCTTGGCGCGGAACCCCTCGACCTCGTTCTCGGCCCGTCCCAGTGCACCGCACTCGCGCATGATCATCTGGATGTTCAAGATCTCGGCATCGGTGAGATCGGGGCTGCCGATGCGTGACAGCACCGCACGTTGCGCGTCGTCGGCATGCATCAGGGCGAAAGCCGTGAGGAAGGTCGTCTTCCCCTCGCGGAGATCGTCACCTGCCGGCTTGCCCGTGACGGAAGGATCCCCGAAGACACCGAGAATGTCGTCGCGCATCTGGAAAGCGACACCGAGAAATTCTCCGAACATGCCCAGGGAGTCGACCAGGGATTCATCGGCCGTCCCGGTGGCCGCCGCACCCATGCGCAGCGGGCGTTCCACCGTGTACTTGGCCGTCTTCATTGTCATGACCCGCAGGACGTGTTCCTCGTCGAACTGACGGGCAGCCGATCCCAGCAGGTCGAGATACTGGCCGATGTTCACCTCGGTCCGCACACGCGTCCACTGCTCGCGCGCCCCGGCGTTGACATCGCCAAGAGCCGCGTCTGCCATTGCGTACGCGACGTTGCCGGTGAGCACGGCGGCTCCCTCGGCGACGCGCCTCTCCTCACCGGCCCAACCGTGACGGTGGTGTTCCCCTGCGATGCGCACGTGCGTGGTGGCGGCACCACGGCGCGAATCGGCCCCGTCGATGACATCGTCATGAACAAGGGCCGACACGTGCAGCAACTCGAGCGCGGCCCCGATGTTCACGGCCGTCCGGGCGTACGGTTCACCACCGGCCGCCACCCATCCGAGATGCGCGAACTCGGGCCTGGTTCGCTTGCCGCCTGCACCGAGCAACCGCGCGATCTCGGTGAACATTCCGTCCACGAGAGGGTCGAGGTGCCCGTAATGACCACGTTCCCGGTCGATGACCTGCGCCATGCGCTGGTCAACGAGTGCGGCGAAGCGCGCGTGATCGATCACTCGTCGTCCTCGTCGTCCTCGTCGTCCTCGAATTCGTCGTCGTCGCCCTCGAATTGGTCGTCGTCAAACCCTTCGTCGTCATCCTGGAAGGACGCAACCAACTCGTCAATGGTCAACTGTGCCGCCGTGATGCGTTCGGTGCACCAGTCCACCAGGTACGACGCCCTCTGCACCTTCGTGGACAACACGTCGACGTCGACCGAATTCGAGTCGATCTCCCGAAGGATGGACTCCAGCTCGGCCATTGCCTCCGCATAGCCCTTGGGTTCCCCGCCGGAAGTCTTCTTTGCTGCCATTGCTATTTCTCCACTGTGCTGGTGATGGTGCCGTCGGCGACACGCGTGGTGAGCGTGTCCCCGGACTTCACGTCGTTTGTCGAACGGACGATTGTTCCCCCGGCCGTGCGCGTGATCGACCATCCGCGCGCCATGGTGACGACGGGGTCGAGACCGCGCAGTGTGGCCGAATGAACGGCGAGCCTCTGTTGCTCACGGGTGAGCAGGTTGCGGGGCCTGGTGGCGAGACGCTCGCGGTTCATGCGCACACGGCCGCGTGCACGTTCGAGCGCCGTCGACGTGGCGGAACGAACGCGGGTGGCACTGTGTGCCAGGTCCGAGAGGAAATCGGTGACGTACTCGATGACCGCGTCGGCGCACGCCGTGGGTGTCTTGCACTCCGTGTGCGCGCAGATGTCCGCGATGCTCTGGTCGATCTCGTGTCCGATGCCCGTGAAAACGGGGTGCGCACAGCCAGCGATTGCCATCGCGATTCTTTCGTCGTCGAACGCCGCGAGGTCGCTCTTCGAGCCCCCTCCGCGCATCAGCATGACCACATCGATGTCATCCCGGCGGCTGAAGGCCCTGAGTGCCCCGACGATCATCGGCACAGCATCGTCGCCCTGCACGCGGACGTCGCACATGGTGATGGAGAACCCGATGCCGGAATCCACCAGGTGCTGGCGGGCATCGGCGAACCCCGCAGCCTGGCTGCTGCTGATGATGCCGAGCCGCAACGGGACGAGCGGGACCTGCTTCATCTTGTTGCGCTTGGTGGAACCGTTCTCGAGCAGCTTCTTCAGCAATGCCGCACGCTGCTGGGCAATGTCACCGGCGGTGAACTGCGTGTCCACGTCGGACACGTTCAGCGACAACTTGCCGAACGGTCCGTAGTAATCGGGCTTGCCGTAGAGGCGCACACGGAGGCCGTCCTTCAACTCGACGCCCAGATTGCGGAGCTTCGCCTCGACGTTTCGCAACGCACCAGAGAACAGATTGATGTTCAGCTGCGCCTTCTTGCCGTCGACATTCTCGATCAGCGTGAAGTAGAGGTGCGGATTCGGCCTCTTTGCCCCCTGCACCTCGCCTTCGACCCAGACGCCGTCCGAGAATGTCTGCTTCAGGACCTCGTTGACGACCTGGGAGAACTGACCGACGGTGTACGAGGGAACCCCGTTGATCCATTCTGCGTCGGCCATGCGCCCCACTCTATGAAACCGGCGTGTCTACGAAGGAACGGCGGAACCGAAGGAACCACCCGCGCGCACCTGGCCGGCATAGATGCCGTCGAGTTCCATCAACTCGTCGTGCGTCCCCTGCTCGGCGATGCGACCCTGGTCGAGCACCACGATGCGGTCGGCCTCGCGGATCGTGGAGAGCCTGTGGGCGATGATGATTGCGGTGCGGCCGTGCAGCGCCTCGTCCAGTGCTTCCTGGACGAGTGCCTCGTTCTCGTTGTCGAGATGGCTGGTTGCCTCGTCAAGCACCATGATCGCCGGGTTCTTCAACAACATGCGCGCGATGGCAAGACGTTGCTTCTCGCCTCCGGACATTCGGTACCCGCGTTCCCCCACCAACGTGGCGTAGCCGTCGGGGAGAGCCGCGACCATGTCGTGGATCCTCGCGGAACGGCATGCATCGACAATCTCCTCTGTTGTTGCATCCGGCTTCGCATACCGCAGGTTCGATTCGATCGACTCGTGGAAGAGGTGCGGATCCTGCGACACCACACCGATGGCATCATGAAGGGAGTCGCCGGTGAGATCACGGACGTCGTGGCCGTCGATGCGAACCGCGCCATCGGTGACGTCGTACAGACGTGGCACGAGGGATGCAAGCGTGGACTTGCCGGAGCCGCTCGACCCGACCACGGCCACCGTCTCACCAGCGCGCACGGTCATGGTGACGCCCTTCAGGACGTCCACATCCGGGTCCGACCCGGCCATGCCTCCGGGTGACTCGAGCGAGCCGATGCCGACGGAGGCGGCAGGTGGGTACCGGAAGACGACGTTGTCGAACTCGACTTCGCCACGGGGTGACACGAGGTCAATTGCACCGAGCCTGTCGACGATCGACTCGGGAGCGTCGAGCACCTCGAACACGCGGTCGAAACTGACGAATGCAGTGACCACCTCGACACGGGCGTTCGTGAGACCGGTGAGCGGTTGGTAGATCCGTGCGACAAGTGTCGCCATTGCGACGAGCGTGCCCGGGCTGATGTCCTTGCTCACCACGAGGTGCGCACCGATGCCGTAGATCGCTGCGGCTCCCATCGCACCGACGAACCCGAGAGCGACGAAGAAGACACGCCCGTACAGCGCCGACTGGATGCCGGTGTCACGCACGCCGCCGGCCCGCTCGGCGAACACTTTCACCTCGCGCTCGCGCCGTCCGAACAACTTCACGATCATCGCACCCGAGACGTTGAAGCGTTCGCTCATCTGGGTGTTCATCTCCGCGTTCAGTTCCATCTGCCTGCGTGCGATGGCACCCAGACGGTTGCCCACGCGGCGTGCGGGGATGATGAAGACAGGGAGCACGACGAGGGAGATCAGTGTGAGGCGCCACTCGAGCGTGACCATCGCGGTGAGGGTCGTCAACAGGACGACGATGTTGGACACCACGCTGCCGAGGGTGGACGTGACCGCGGTCTGTGCACCCACGACGTCATTGTTCAGGCGGCTGATCAGTGCCCCGGTCTGGGTGCGCGTGAAGAAAGCAATCGGCATGCGCTGCACCTTGTCGAACAGGGCGACGCGCAGGTCGAAGATGAGACCCTCGCCGATGGTGGCACTCAACCATCGCTGCATGATCGCAAAGAGCGCATCCCCGAGGGCGGCCAGCACGAGAACGAACGCGAGGAAGGTGATGCGTCCGCGGTCCGCATTCGGTATGGCGGTGTCGAGGATGGAACGGAACAGAAGGGGTGGCGCCAGCCCGAGGAGAGCCGACACGAGGATGGCGGAGAGAAAGCCGGCGATGTGGAACCGGTAGTGACGAGAGAACACCCAGGCGCGGCGGAGGGTTTCGCGACGAACCTTTGCCCCCTTCACGGCGGCTGCATCACCGGGGATCAAGGAGTGGGGGCCCATGCGCACTCTGTTGAGGCTACGGCCTTTGTCCGCCCTAATGTTTTGCCATGCAATTACGCAAGGTCGCTGCGCTCGTCTTTCCCCTGATCGCACTGACAGCGTGCAGCAACGGCGTTTCGTCCCCCGACACCACTGTTCCTTCGAGCGACTCCACCATCCCTGACATCGCGCGTCCGATCACGTGGAAGCCCTGCGTCACGGGCTTTGCCGACGGCGACGAGTGCGGAACCATCAAGGTTCCCTTCGACTACTCCGATCCCTCCGTCGGGGAGTTCACTCTCCACCTGCGCCGTCACCCTGCCCAGGTGCCGGCCGAGCGAATCGGGTCGTTGCTCGTCAACCCGGGAGGGCCCGGCTTCGGCGGAATGTTTCTTGCGGAAGAGGCCTCGAGCTATTTCAGCTCCGAGCTGATTGACCGGTTCGACATCATCGGGTGGGACCCCCGTGGCACCGGGGAATCGACGCCGTACGTCGACTGCGTCGACAACTATGACGAGTACTTTGCCTACGACCCCACACCCTCGACGCCGGAGGAGAAGCAGGTCGGCATCGACCTCTCGAAGAAGTTCGGTGAAGAGTGCCAGGCAAAGAGCGGCAAGATCCTGCCCTACATCTCCACCAACAATGCGGTCCGCGACATGGAATCAATCCGCCGCGCGCTTGGTGAGGAGAAGATCTCCTACCTCGGTTTCAGCTACGGAAGCGAGCTCGGTGCAACCTGGGCCACGATGTTCCCGCACACCGTCCGTGCGGCGGTGCTCGATGGCGCAGCCGATCCGACTGCCGATGCCATCCAGGGCGGGCTCCAGCAGGCAGCAGGGTTCGAGAAGGAACTGAACACGTTCCTCGATGAGTGCTCTGCGGATGTGAAGTGCGTCTTCCACAACAACGGCAAGGCGGGCGCAGCCTTCGATGCGCTGGTGAAGAAGATTGATGCGAATCCCGTCGTCGTCTCGCCGGACCGCACCCCGGTCAACCTTGCCGTCCTCTACACGGGTGTCTCCGAGGCAATGTATTCATCATCGATGTGGGTCGAACTCGAGAATGCGCTCGCGGACCTGCAGGTGGGCAAGGGCGCGGGGATACTGTCGCTGAACGATCAGTACTTCCAGCGCAAGCCCGACGGCACGTACGGCAACGAGCTCGAGGCATTCAATGCCATCTCGTGCATCGACGACCCCGGCCCGAAGACCGTGGAGGAATCCGACAAGTGGATTCCGGAGTTCATGAAGGTCGCGCCGCGACTGGGACCGAGCTTCTCGAGCGGGTACAGCTGCGTCTTCTGGCCTGCCAAACCTGATTACCGCATCGCGGTCACCGGCAAGGACGCCGGACCGATCCTCGTCGTCGGAACCACGGGCGACTCCGCCACGCCACTCGCCAGCTCGCGCAAGATGGCCGAGACGCTCGAGGACGGTCGACTGATCGTGAACAATGCCCAGCGCCACACCGGGTACGGGTCGAACAACTGCGTCACGTCAGCGGTGGACGACTACCTCATCACGGCAAAGATCTCGTACCGCGAGAAGGCCTGCTGAGCTGGCACGACGGGAATACACCCCGCGCTGATACGGTTGTATTGCTTGCGTACGCAATCAATTGACTGAAGGACACCATGCCCGCGATCACAGCTGACACCCTGGCGCTTCCCCGGATCCCTGACATCGACCCGACGGCAGTCGACCGCCCCGTTCGCTCCATCACCACCGGTCCCACCGGGTTCGAAGGAGAGGGATTCCCGGTGCGCCGGGCATTCGCGGGTGCGACGTATGCCGACATCGACCCGTTCATCATGATGGACCAGATGGGCGAGGTGAACTACGCCCCCTACGAGGCCCGCGGCACCGACTGGCACCCGCACCGCGGTTTCGAGACGGTCACCTACATCATGGACGGCACGTTCCTCCACCAGGACACCCACGGCGGAGGCGGCGTCATCACCGACGGTGGCACACAGTGGATGACAGCCGGCGGGGGCATCCTCCACATCGAGACTCCGCCGGAGGAACTCGTCATCAAGGGCGGTCTCTTCCACGGCGTGCAGATCTGGGTGAACCTTCCGTCCCGCGACAAAATGATCCCTCCGGCCTACCAGAACATCGAGGCGCAGCAGCTCACCTTGTTCACCTCGGCAGATGCTGCCTCTCTCGTGCGGTTGATTGCCGGCAACATCGGTGTGTTCCGCGGGCCCGGCTCCACGCACACGCCGATCACCATTGCGCACGCGACGATTCCGTCGGGTTCACGCGTGGTGCTGCCGTGGCAGAAGGATTTCAACGCACTCGTCTACGTTCTCGCCGGTCACGGCACCGTCGGCGCGGGCCGCGCACGCATCGCAAAGGGTCAGCTCGCTGTTCTCGGTGCCGGTGACGTCGTCACGCTGGCGGGTGAGGGCGGTGACAACGAGTCAACTGACACCATGGAGGTGCTGTTGCTCGGTGGCCAACCGATCAACGAGCCGGTTGCCCAGTACGGTCCATTCGTGATGACCACGCGTGAGGAACTCGTGCAGGCGTACGAGGACTTCCAGCGCGGTCGACTGGGTGTCGTGCCTGCCGACGGGCTTCGCCCGTACCGCCGCGGAACCGATAGTTGATACATTCGAAGAGATGAGCGGTGCAATGCAATTCATGCTCAGAAGTTCATTTTGGACTGGAGCAGGTTCTGTTGCGACCTCTATTGCTGTGGTGCGGGCACTTTGGGATTATCGAAAGAACCGCCACCGACAGGAAATCATCCGACGAGAAGAAGTCTTCGACAAGCTGGATAGCAGCTGGCGCGAGTGGCTACATCTAGTTCTTGACCATCCGGAACTTGATCTTGGCGACAAGCCACTTGAAAGTCCACCAAATCTGACGGCTGAGCAAAAAGTGCAACGAGAAGTTCTCCTGCACTTTCTTGTTTCAATTCTCGAGAAGGCCCACCTCCTTTACGGGAGTAGTGAGTTTGCTCGTCTACCTCCAGATGTTCGGATGCGCACGAACAAGGTCGGTTGGGAGTCGTATATCGACTTCTGGCGAAACGATTCACGACTCCATGATGTTGACTGGTCGGAATTCTTGTCGAACTACTCTCCCAGTTTTCGAGACCGCATGATCAATGGACAAAAGTGAAGGCATCTCTCCGACTTGCCGACAAAAGTGATGTCGCCTTCTTCAAGACTGCAAGCACACACCAATCAATTGTCGAGAACACATACCTGCCAGTTTTCGAAGATGATTCTGACATTGAGTTGTGGATCTCGGACCATGAAAACATCTTTGTGATTCTTGATGGAGACCTCCCGTGTGGCTCTATCACAATTCACGGCCAAGTGAACACTGGTGGCGCTGACGTGCTACTTCCTCTTGGTTCCCGAGAAGTTGAAGTTTGGTTGCTTCCGACAGCACGCGGCAAAGGCCTAGCGCAGGAGGCCCACCACATGATGCTGCAGCTAATCCCTCGCGTCGAGGCGCTTGTTGCGATTGTCTGGACCGAGAATCAACCGTCAATTCGCCTGTTCCAAGGGCTCGGATACAACCACTTTTCAAACATCCACTGGAAAGGACCGGATGGTGAAGGGGAATGCTGGCTGGGCGTGTTACACCCACCCAGTCACTGATCCAAGTCGATGCAGAAGTACACGTTGTTGCGGAACACAGTCGCGTCGGTGACCGATGGGCAATACTCCTCCGCCCCCACCTGGGCGACGATCTTCGCGTCGTGCTGGTGCGTGCACTTAACGGGAACCACGACCTGTGTGCCGGCCAGGCAGTTGCCCACGTACCAACCGACTGGTGTCTCGAGACTCGTCGATGACTGTGGGTTGTCGGCCGGAGCGGGTGTTCCGACGGCGTTCAACAGCGCGAGTCCCGCGACAAGGAGAATTGTCAGCACGATCCATGTGATCGGCCGGCGCCACATATCCCCACCTGGGATGGGTGCGGGGACATAAGC
>JBEGJV010000019.1:0-29686 GCA_041184385.1 Actinomycetota bacterium | reverse complement strand
CCGTACAGGTCGGTCTCGAGTGCGATGACGTCGATGTCCATGTCGCACGCGTGTTGCCACACCCGACGGTGGGACACTTCGGGTTCGGTGATCTCGGCCATCGCACCGAGCACGGCCACGTGGTGCTTGGCAGACGACGCACGGAGCGTGTGGAGCGCGGCGACCACCGATGACGGGTTCGCGTTGTAGGAGTCATCCAGGATGCGGATGCCCGACTTCGATGCTCGCCACTGGACGCGTTGACCCGCCATCTCGACATTCGCGAGAGCCCCCACTGCGGCTTCCAGGGGCACACCGCAGGCCATCCCCGCTGCGACGGCGGCGCAAGCATTCGACGCCATGTGCGGGCCCGGCACCGTCAGCGCGGCCCGTGCCGTCGCACCGTCCGCCGTGAAGTCCACCGTGCAGCAACCGTCACCATCCACACCGATGATCGCGAATCGCACGGTGCAGCCGTCGGCCGTCCCGTAGGTCAGGACCCGTGCGCGAGTGAGGGACGCCATCGCCGCCACTCGCGGGTCATCGGCGTTCAGCACAGCAACACCGTCAGCGGGGAGCGCCACGACCAACTCGGACTTGGCTCTCGCCACGCCCTCGATTCCACCGACCCTGTCACCGTGCGCGTCACCGACGATCGTGACGACACCGACAGTCGGACGGCCCACGTCGCACAGCCGGCTGATCTCGCCGAACCCGCGCATGCCCATCTCCAGCACGATCGCATCGCACTCGTCGGGCGCGTTGGCCATTGTCACGGGGACACCCATGTCGTTGTTGAACGACTTGAACGCGCCGTGCGCATGATGGAAGCACGAACGCAGCACCGCGAGGATGAAGTCCTTCGTGGAGGTCTTGCCCGCCGAACCCGTGACGCCGACGACGCGTCCTGCCGCGTGGGTGTCGAGCCGGGAACGGCTCCATCGACCGATGGCCGACATCGCGACCGATGTGTCGTCCACCTCCACGCACGGGAAGCCCTCGATCGAGCGGCCCCGTGACACGACGGCGAAGGCCGCGCCGACATCGCGCGCCGAGGCGACAAAGTCATTGCCGTCGCGCTCGCCGACGATGGCAACGAACGCCTGGCCCTGCTCCAGCGTGCGAGTGTCGAAGGAGATTCCGTTGGCCACGGCATCGTCCCCTGACAATGTCCCGCCGGCACAGTTCGCCACGTCGAGGGCCGTGATGCGCATGCGCCGACCCTAGCGGCGAGTACCGTCGAAGGGAATGAACGGTCCCCGCACGACGCTCGTCATCCTGTTCGGCGGCCAGTCGGCCGAGCACGATGTCAGTTGTGTCACCGCGTCGCACGTGATGCGCGCCGCCGACCCGGAGAAATACGACATCATCGGTGTGGGCATCTCACGTGCGGGCTCGTGGCACAGACCGAACGGTCTCACGTTCACCGGCGCGACTGCCAGGAACATCCCGGAACGGTTGACCGTCGAAGGACCGGCAATCGAGCCCTCCACCATCGTCGGTCCCGACGACGAGAACATCGTCGTGCTGCCCATGCTGCACGGGCCCCTCGGCGAGGACGGCACCGTGCAGGGGATGCTCGAGTTGATGGGCGTCCCTTACGCGGGAAGCGGTGTCCTCTCGAGCGCCATCGCCATGGACAAGGGAATCGCCAAATGGACAAGGGAATCGCCAAGCAGCTCTTTGCGCAGGCCGGCATCCCCCAGGCGAACCACCGCACGATGCACGCGGGCGACTGCACGCGCGACGCGCTCGCGGTCGCGCTCCGTGAACTCGGCGGCGACGTCTTCGTGAAGCCGGCGAACATGGGGTCATCAGTCGGCGTGTCGCACGCAGACACCCTCGACGCGGTCGTCGGAGCAGTGACGCTTGCCGCGAAGTACGACAACTGGATCATCATCGAGGAGACGGTCAGGGCACGCGAGATCGAGGTGTCCGTCCTCGGCAACCGCGCACCGCGTGCGTCCCTGCCCGGCGAGATCACCCCGAGCAAGGACTTCTACGACTACGAGGACAAGTACGAGGACGACGCGGCCACTCTCACCGTTCCCGCACACCTCACGGACGAGCAGACAGAAGAAGTGCGGGGGCTCGCGTTGCGCGCGTACAGGACCCTGCGGTGCGAGGGCATGGCACGCGTCGACTTCTTCTTCGAGGAGAACGGTCGCGGGTTCCTCTGCAACGAGATCAACACGATCCCCGGCTTCACACCGATATCGATGTACCCGAAGATGTGGCAGGCGTCAGGGCTCTCCTACCCCGGGCTCATCGACGAGTTGGTCGAACTCGCGATCGAGCGTCACGGGTCGCGCAAGCACGACACGTCGCGCTGAGGCATCAGCCGTTGGCTGCGGGAATGTTGATCTTGTCGCCGATGAGGAACGTGACGGGGCCGGTGGCCCACTCGTTCGCCGCGCGCAACTGCGCCTCGGTGATGCAGAACTTCTTCGTGATGGCCCACATCGAGTCACCGGACTGGATCTCGTACGTGCCGGCAGGACGTGTCCCGCAGCCCGGCCCGACGGGCCCCGTGGACGCGGACGTGTTGCCGGTTGCCGGTGTCTGGGAAGTGCCGTTGTCGACCGGCTGGGTGGCATTCGCGGGGATGCGCAGGGTCTGGCCCGGGTACGGGAAATCCGACGGCACCAGGATCGCGTTGTAGGAGAGAAGCAAGCTGACAGTGATGCCGAACTTGGTGGCGACCGAGATCGGCGAGTCACCCGCGACGATTGTGTACGTGGTCTCCGACCCCACGGCATTGGCCGGGAGTGTCGTGGTGGTTCCCGGCAACGTGCTGGCAACGGGTGGGATCGTGGCGAACGCAGTGGGGGTCACGCCGACGACGGTCGTTGCCACCCCGAGCGTGTCACCACCGCACGATGCAAGCGAAGGCAGGGCCACGGCAAGGCACGCGAGCGCCCCGAAGGAGCTGGCGAGGCGTCGTCGCGTAACTGTCTGCACGGGAATCAACGGTAGTTGCTGGAGGTGCGCCGATGGTGGCGCACCGGAGTCACACCAATGGCCTGGCGGTCGGTGCAATGGGGCTCGGGAGTGACGACGCACCCATCAGGTGGTTGTCGACGCCCGCGGCGCAGGAACGGCCCTCCGCGATTGCCCACACGATGAGGCTCTGCCCACGGCCCATGTCGCCGGCGACGAAAACCCCGGGGACGTTCGTCTGGTAGTTCGCGTCACGCGCAACGTTGCCGCGCTCGTCGAATGCAACGCCGAGTTGGTCGAGCCACGAACCCTTCTCCGGTCCGACGAACCCCATCGCGAGGAAAACAAGGTCGGCCGCGATCTCGCGGTCGGTTCCCTCGATCTTCTCGAACTTGCCGTTCACCATCTGCACCTCGTGCACGAGCAGCGCGCGCACGTTGCCGTTGCCGTCGCCGACGAAGCGTTCGGTGTTCACGCTGTACACGCGCTCGCCGCCCTCCTCGTGCGCGGATGACACGCGGTAGATCATCGAGTACTGCGGCCAGGGGTTGCCGGCGGCGCGCGCCTCCGGCGGCCTCGGCATGATCTCCAGCTGGAACACTTCCTTCGCGCCCTGGCGCAGCGCCGTGCCGAGACAGTCCGCGCCGGTGTCGCCGCCGCCGATGATGACCACGCTCTTTCCCTTCGCGTTGATCGACGGCTCGGAGAAATCACCTTCCTGCACCTTGTTCGCGATGGGCAGGTACTCCATCGCCTGGTGGATGCCCTTCAGCTCCCGACCCGGCACGTTCAGGTCGCGCCACGCGGTCGCACCGCAGGCAAGCACGAGTGCGTCGACGCTCGCGCGCAGCACGTCAATGTCCACTGCCCCGCCGACGTCGGCGCCGGTGCGGAACTCAGTGCCCTCCGCCTTCATCTGCTCGATGCGGCGGTCAATGTGGCGCTTCTCCATCTTGAACTCGGGGATGCCGTAGCGCAGGAGGCCGCCGATGCGGTCGGCGCGCTCGAGCACGACGACGTCATGACCCGCACGCGTCAACTGCTGGGCGGCGGCGAGACCCGCCGGGCCGCTGCCGATGACGGCGACGCGCTTCCCGGTCTTGGTGGCCGGCACCTGCGGCACGACCCAGCCGTTCTCGAAGGCGTGGTCGATGATCGTGACCTCGACCTGCTTGATCGACACCGGGTCCTGGTTGATGCCGACGACGCATGCGGACTCGCACGGTGCCGGGCACAGACGGCCCGTGAACTCCGGGAAATTGTTCGTGGCGTGCAGACGCTCGATCGCGTCCTGCCAGTGGTTGCGGTAGACGAGGTCGTTCCAGTCCGGGATGAGGTTGCCGAGCGGGCATCCGTTGTTGCAGAAAGGAATGCCGCAGTCCATGCAGCGACCGGCCTGGGTCTGGAGGTTGTCGACCGCGAACGGTTCGTACACCTCCTTCCAGTCCTTCAGCCTCAGCTCCACCGGGCGGCGCGTCGGCCCCTGGCGGTTCCACTTCAGAAAGCCAGTTGTCTCACCCACGGGCCACCTCCATCACTCGTTCGGCGGTCTGCTCTTCCGTCCAGCCGTTCTTCTCGGCCTCCTCGAACACGCCGAGGACCGCCTTGTAGTCGCGCGGCATGACCTTGCGGAAGCGCGGGACCTCGACGGTCCACGCGGCGAGGATGCGCGAGGCAACAGCCGAGCCGGTCAGTTCCCGGTGACGCTCGATCGTGGCTCGCAGCCATTCCTCGTCGGCACCACTGACGTGCTCAAGCTCCACCATCTCGTAGTTCACGTTCGACGGAAACACGCCGTCGGGGTCGTAGACATAAGCGATGCCGCCGGACATGCCCGCGGCGAAGTTGCGCCCGGTGGCACCCAGCACGACGACACGACCGCCGGTCATGTACTCGCACCCGTGGTCGCCGACACCCTCCACCACCGCGGTGGCACCGGAGTTGCGCACGCAGAAGCGCTCACCGACGATGCCGCGGATGAAGATCTCGCCGCTCGTGGCGCCGTACCCGACGACGTTGCCCGAGATGACGTTTTCCTCCGCCACCAGCGGCGACGACGCGTGCGGGTGCAGGATCAGGCGTCCGCCAGAGAGCCCCTTGCCGAGGAAGTCGTTGCAGTCACCCTCGAGACGCATCTCGATGCCCTTCGGCACGAATGCACCGAAGCTCTGGCCGGCCGAACCGGTGAAGTGGATGCTGATGGTGCCGTCGGGGAGACCAGCACCGCCCCACTTCTTCGTGACCTCGTTGCCGAGCATGGTGCCGACCGTGCGGTTCACGTTGCGGATGGGCATGGCGATCTGCACGGGCGTTCCCTCCAGCAACGACACCTTCGCCTTGGCGATGAGTTCGTTGTCGAGCGCGTCGGCCAGACCGTGGTCCTGGCCGACGGACTGGTACGGGGTCGAGCCGTACGGGTTCTGCGGCACCTCGAGGATCGGCGAGATGTCGAGACCCTTCGCCTTCCAGTGGTCGACGGCCTTCTTCGTGTCGATCATGTCGACGTGGCCGATTGCCTCCTGCAGCGAACGGAACCCGAGGGCGGCGAGGTGCTCGCGCACCTCCTCCGCGATGTACTCGAAGAAGTTCACGACGAACTCGGGCTTGCCGCTGAAGCGCTCGCGCAGGACGGGATTCTGCGTGGCGACACCGACGGGGCACGTGTCGAGGTGACACACGCGCATCATGATGCAGCCGCTGACCACGAGCGGTGCCGTGGCGAAACCGAACTCCTCGGCACCGAGCAGAGCAGCGATGATGACGTCACGGCCTGTCTTCATCTGGCCGTCCGCCTGCACGACGATGCGGTCGCGCAGCCCGTTCAGCATCAGCGTCTGCTGTGCCTCGGCGAGGCCGAGTTCCCACGGCCCGCCTGCGTGCTTCAGCGACGTCAGCGGTGACGCTCCGGTGCCACCGTCGTGACCCGAGATGAGGACAACGTCTGCCTTCGCCTTGCTCACACCGGCGGCGACCGTGCCGACACCCACCTCGGCCACGAGCTTCACGTGGATGCGCGCGAGCGGGTTCGAGTTCTTCAGGTCGTGGATGAGCTGCTTCAGGTCCTCGATCGAGTAGATGTCGTGATGCGGCGGCGGGCTGATGAGACCGACGCCCGGCGTGGAGTGACGGGTCTTTGCCACCCACGGGTACACCTTGTGGCCGGGCAGCTGGCCGCCCTCGCCGGGCTTCGCGCCCTGGGCCATCTTGATCTGGATGTCGTCGGCGTTCACCAGGTACTCGCTGGTCACGCCGAAGCGCCCGGATGCCACCTGCTTGATGGAGCTGCGCTTCGAGTCACCGTTCGGCATCGGCAGGAACCGCTCGGGGTCCTCGCCGCCCTCGCCGGTGTTGCTCTTGCCGCCGATCCTGTTCATCGCGATTGCGAGCGTCTCGTGAGCTTCCGCGGAGATGGAGCCGTAGCTCATCGCGCCGGTGCTGAACCGCTTGACGATCTCGCTGACCGGCTCGACCTCGTCGATGCTGACCGCAGGACGTGCGCCGTAGCGCAATTCGAACAGGCCGCGCAGCGTGGCGAGACGCGTCGACTGGTCGTCGACGTCCTTCGTGTACTGCTTGAAGACGTCGTAGCGGCCTGCGCGCGTGGAGTGCTGCAGGCGGTAGACGGTCTCGGGGTTGAACAGGTGAAGTTCGCCCTCGCGGCGCCACTGGTACTCGCCACCGAGCTCCAGCTTGCGGTGCGCGCGCAGCTCGGGACGCGACGGGTGCGCGTTCGCGTGGCGGATGGCCACTTCCTTCGCGATCTCGTCGAGACCGATGCCCCCGAGTCGCGACACCGTGCCGGTGAAGTACTCGTCGACGATCCCGTTCGAGAGCCCGATGGCCTCGAAGATCTGGGCGCCCGTGTACGAGGCGACGGTGGAGACGCCCATCTTCGACATCACCTTGAGGACGCCCTTGCCGGCGGCCTTGATGTAGTTCTTCACGGCCTTCTTCGGGTCGTAGCCGCCCATCAGGTGCAGACCACGGCCTTCGTCAGCAGCGATCATGTCCTCGATCGACTCGAACGCCAGGTACGGGTTGATGGCGCCGGCACCGAAGCCGATGAGAAGGGCCATGTGGTGCACTTCGCGCGCGTCGCCGCACTCCACGA
Source organism: Actinomycetota bacterium (assembly GCA_041184385.1). GTDB lineage: Bacteria > Actinomycetota > Acidimicrobiia > Acidimicrobiales > Ilumatobacteraceae > UBA2093. Next base: position 22,656 of record JBEGJV010000019.1, on the reverse strand, counting down.
TGAGACCCACCTGCGTGCGCGTCTTCTCGCGGATCAGGTGGTGGTGCACCGCGCTCGTGAGCAGCAGCGACGGGACCGGCGCGAACACCTCGTCGGAGTTGCGGTCCGACAGCACGATGATGCGAGCCCCGCGCGAGATGGCGTCGGAGACGAGGTTGCGCACGTTGTCGAGCGCCGCCTTCAAGCCCGCGCCGCCGTCGGCGACGCGGTACAGACCGCTGACCACGACGCACTCGAGGTGCGGGTGCGTGCTGTCGTCGTTGATGTGGATGATCTTGGCCAGGTCGTCGTTGTCGATGATGGGGAACGGCAGCTGCAGCTGGCGGCAGCTGTCCGGGCCGGGGGCCAGCAGGTTGGCCTCCGGGCCGACGCTCGTGCCGACGGCCGTGACGACCTCCTCGCGGATGGCGTCGAGCGGCGGGTTCGTCACCTGGGCGAACAACTGCTGGAAGTAGTCGAACAGCAGTCGCGAACGGTCGGACAGGACGGCAATCGGCGTGTCGGTGCCCATCGAACCGAGCGGCTCGCCGGCGGTGCGGGCCATCGGCGAGATGATGATCTTCAGCTCCTCTTCGGTGTAGCCGAACATCTGCTGGCGGCGCAGCACGCTGTCACGGCTGTAGACGACGTGCTCGCGCTCGGCAAGGTCGTCCAGGTTCGTGGTGCCCGACTCGAGCCACTGCTCGTACGGGTGCGCATCGGCGAGGGTCAGCTTGATCTCTTCATCGTCGATGATGCGTCCCTGCTCGGTGTCGATCAGGAACATGCGGCCCGGCTGCAGGCGGCCCTTGCGGATGACCCGCTCGGGGGCGATGTCGAGCACGCCTGCTTCGCTCGCGAGCACGCTCGCTCGCGAGGACGACGAGGTCGTCGTTCGTGACCCAGTAGCGGCCGGGGCGCAGACCGTTGCGGTCGAGAACGGCACCGATCACGGTGCCGTCAGTGAAACACACGTCGGCCGGGCCGTCCCACGGCTCCATGAGCGATGCGTGGTAGCGGTAGAACGCGCGCTTGCGCGGGTCCATGCGGTCATTGTTCTCCCACGCCTCGGGAATCATCATCAGCAACGCGTGCGGCAGCGAGCGACCGGCGAGGTGCAGCAACTCGAGCACCTCGTCGAAGCTTGCCGAGTCCGACATGCCGGGCGTGCAGATCGGGAACGCACGGTCGAGACCGGGAATGAGGTCGCTCTCGAGCAGTGCCTCGCGGGTGCGCATCCAGTTGCGGTTGCCCTGCACCGTGTTGATCTCGCCGTTGTGGGCGATGAAGCGGTACGGGTGCGCGAGCGGCCACGACGGGAACGTGTTCGTGGAGAAGCGGCTGTGCACCAGAGCAAGTGCCGATTCCATGCGGTCATCCGACAGGTCGGGGAAGAATTGCTCGAGTTCCGGGGTGGTGAGCATGCCCTTGTACACGTAGGTGCGTGCGGACAGGGAGGAGAAGTACGTGCGCATGTCGCCCGTCAGTTCGTGCTCGATGCGCTTGCGCACGATGAACAGCTTGCGGTCGAGACCGATGCCCGTCGCCCCTGCGGGGTCGTCGACGAAGTAGGTGCGGAATGCAGGCATGACGTCGCGCGCGGACTTGCCGAGGCAGTCGGGGTTCACCGGCACCTCGCGCCAGCCGAGCGGGCGCAGGCCCTCCTCGCGGGTGATCCTCTCCACGGCCTCGACAGCGGTCTTCGTGCGCGCCGGGTCGGCGGGAAGGAACGCCATGCCTGCGGCGTACGCACCAGCGGCAGGCAGGTCGAACCCCGCGGTCGCGCGCAGGAACGCGTCGGGGATCTGGATGAGGATGCCCGCGCCGTCACCGGTGTCGGGTTCTGCTCCCGTGGCACCGCGGTGCTCCATGTTGGTCAAGGCGGTCAGACCGAGCGTGACGATCTCGCGGCTCTTGACACCCTTCACGTTCGCGACGAAGGACACGCCGCACGCATCGTGTTCGAAGCGTGGGTCGTAGAGGCCGTGCGGCGCGGGGAGATCAGGGTTCATGTTGTGCGTCTGGTCCTTGTGAGCCGTGGCGAACCACGGGGGAAACGATCAGTTGTTTCCCGGGACGACGCTGGCCCGAGCAGAAACCAAGGCTAACTGGGTTTGCGACATCCACCAAGGAGATTTCGGGCCAAATTGTCAGGCCTGCCGGAGGGCATCATTCACAATGTCACGCCAGTCCTTTGTGAATGTGTGTTCGGTGAGCCGCCAGTACCGGGAACCCATGTCCGACTCCATCATTGCGAAGAAGGTCGGGCAATTTTCCTTGTTCATGGGGCCACCGGTCGCGTCGACCCAGTGCTGGAAGAAATTGTGGAGAAGCCAGAAGGAGATCACCTCCTGCACGTCAATTGTCGTGCCGATCGACGACTTGTCGATGCCGATCATCTCCAGGGACCTCGGTGCCATCGACACTGCGTCGTAGATGTCATTCCACTGCGTCTTGAAATTGATCGACCGCGAGATCTCGATTGTCCGCCTGTTGTAGACGAACTGGACGCACACGGTCACTGCGATGAGGACCGTACCTGCCAGCTGGGCCCAGTCGCCGAGGCTCACGTCGGCCGCAAGCACGGCGGATCCGTTCATGGTTATCTTGGGTCGACGTAGGCCGGCGCGCGCTTCTCGAAGTCGCTCATGACCGCTTCGCGCTGGTTGTGCCCGCCGATCAGGCTGCCGATGATCCGGCGCTCGGCGGCGAACTGGGCCGCGGCGAAATCGAGCGTCATACGGTTCAACAATTCCTTCGCACCCCGAACGGCGTCCGGGCTGCGCTTGCAGATCTCCTGCGCGTAGGCCATGGCGTCGGCGTGCGGGTTGTCGGAGAGGCGCGTGACGATGCCGATCTCGTGGGCCTCGCGGCCGTCGAAGATGCGCGCGGACATCACGATGTCCTTCATGATGTCGGGGCGGACGAGTCCCTGCATGAGAACGGTGCCGGCCATGTCGGGCACGAGTCCCCAGTAGGTCTCGCGCACGCTGAACTTCGTGTCGGGATGTGCGATGCGCATGTCCGCGCCGAGCGCGATCTGGCATCCGCCGCCGAGTGCATGACCGTGGACGGCGGCGATGACCGGCACCGGCACCTCCTGCCACACCCACGCGGACTGCTGGCCGAGGTGGGTGATGCGACCGTCCTCCATGTCGCCGGCCGACGGCTTCTTCTCGCCGTTGTCGCGCTCGCCGCCGTTCGCCATGCCACCCATGGATGCGAGGTCGAGACCGGCACAGAACGAGGCGCCCTCGCCGGAGAGGACCACGGCGCGGATCTTCTTGTTGGTCTTCAGGGACTCGCCGGCGTCGACGATGGCCTGGAACTGGTCCCCGTCGAGGGCGTTGCGCTTGTCGGCGCGGTTGAAACGGACGTCGGCGATGCCGTCGGAGATGTTGATGATGACGCGGTCGGACATGCACGAATCTTGCCACGCCCCGGAGTGACGATCGCCACCGGACCCGTGGCAGACTGCCCGTCATGCATTTGAACCTTTCCGCCGACGAAGTACTGAAGACCACCCGCAGCGTGCGCAAGCGCCTCGATTTCGACAGGCCCGTCGAGCGCGAGATCGTGGAGGAGTGCCTGGAGATCGCCCTGCAGGCCCCGACCGGCTCGAACAGCCAGGGCTGGCACTGGATCATCGTGGAGGACGCCGCCAAGAAGAAGGCTCTCGCCGACATCTACCGCAAGAACTGGGACATCTACGCGAACGCCCCGGGCCGCCAGTACGCAGAGGGCGACACGCGCGGTGAGCGCATGGACCTCGTGCGCGACTCGGCCACCTACCTTGCCGAGAACTTCGAGAAGGCACCGCTGTTGCTGGTGCCCGCGATCGAGGGTCGTCTCGACAACCTCCCGTCGTTCGCCACCGCGAGCCAGTGGGGTTCGCTGCTGCCCGCGGTGTGGAGCTTCATGCTGGCCCTCCGTGAGCGCGGCATGGGTTCTGCATGGACCACCATCCACCTCATGAACGGCGGCGAGGAGGAGGCAGCCAAGCTGCTCGGCATCCCGTACGAGAAGATCAGCCAGGCCGGTCTCTTCCCCATCGCGTACACGAAGGGAACCGACTTCAAGCCCGCCATCCGTGAACCCCTCTCGAAGGTGCTGCACTGGGACAAGTGGTGAGCGACTCCGTCTCGTACGCCGTCGTCGACGGCGTCGCCGTCATCACGATGGACGACGGCAAGGCGAATGCCGTGTCGTCGGCGCTCCAGGCCGGCGTGAACGCCGCACTCGACCAGGCCGAATCCGCGGGGCTCCCCGTCGTACTGACCGGCCGTGCCGGGTTCTTCTCCGCGGGGTTCGACCTGAAGACGCTCGCGGCGTCCGGTCAGCCGGCCGTCGACATGCTGAACGGCGGCATCGAACTTGCCATCCGTCTTCTCTCGTTCCCCACGCCGGTCGTCATCGCGTCACCCGGTCATGCCATCGCGATGGGCGTGTTCCTCTCGTTGTGCGGCGACTACCGCATCGGTGTGCGCGGCAGGTACCGCTACGTCGCGAACGAGGTGGCCATCGGCATGGCCATGCCGTTCAGCACCATCGAGATCCTGCGCCAGCGCGTCACCCCGGCGGCACTCACCCGTTCGGTGCTCCTCGCCGAGGTGTTCACACCGGAGAACGCCGTCGCCAACGGTTTCCTCGACGAGGTCGTGGACGAGACCGAACTGATGCCGCGCGCGCTCGAGTTCGCAAAGTCAACTTCTGCGCTCGACGCCACCGCGCACGCGGTCAGCAAGAAGCGATTGCGTGCGGGTGTCCTCCAGGGAATGCGCGAGGGTCTCGCGAAGGACCTCGACGGCTGGAAGAAGCAGTTCCTCTCCTGATCGACCGACGCCCCGGCGTCACTCCACCAGACGCAGGCCGCTCGGCGCGATCGACTGGTCCGCGAACGGCAGGTCCACCACGAACTCCGTTCGGTGCGCGGGGAACACGTGGTGACTGACGAGAACGACGGCGCCGCCCGTTTCGGTGGTGGTCCTCGTGCATCGCAGCACCGGCGAGCCGGACGGCACCTTCAGCAGCTTTGCCTCGTCGGCTGTCGCCGCGTCGGCGCCGATCGTCTGCGTGGCGCCGCTCAACGGCACGTCAAGTAGTTCATAGAACGGCGAGCGTTCGACATCGGCACGAGACAGGTTCTGGCCGAGGTCGGCGGCACACCACACGGTGACAATCGCGAACGGCTCGCCGTCGGCGAGGTTGACACGCTTCACGCGCAGCACCTGGTTCGTGCCGAGCGATTTCGCCACGTCACGCGGTGCCTTCTCGAACGCGAACTCGAGCACCCGGCGCTCGGGCTTCACTCCGCTCGCGCGCATCTGGTCCTCGATGGTGGCGAGACGCGCGAGCGGCTGTCGCACGGTCTCCCCGGCCACGAACCATCCGAATCCCTGGCGTGCATTCACGAGACCTTCGTCACGCAGCATCTCGAGCGCCTTGCGGATCGTCACGCGGCTCACGTCGAATTCGCCCGACAGTTCGGACTCGCTCGGCAGCAGACGCCCCGCCGCGTACTCGCCTGAGGCCACCCGGGCCCTCAACTCGTCGGCGATTTGGTGGTAACGGATCGTGCGCACTTGTATTAGAGTTGTCTACACAGAGAAAAAACGCAAGTCCTGACCGATTTGCCGATGGAAAGGCTGCCCTCCATGGCCGTAACTGCTGGAACCCCCGTCGAACTCGTCGAGGCTGTGTACTCGAAGCTCACTGCCAACGTGAAGACCGGCCGCGAGCGCCTCGGTCGACCGCTGACACTCGCCGAGAAGATCCTCATCAACCACCTGGTCGACCCCGCAACGCAGGAGATGGAGCGCGGCCGCAGCTACGCCGACTTCAACCCCGACCGCGTTGCCATGCAGGACGCCACCGCCCAGATGGCACTCCTCCAGTTCATGACGGCCGGCCTGCCCGAGACCGCGGTGCCATCCACCGTGCACTGTGACCACCTCATCCTCGCCAAGACCGGTGCGAAGCTCGACCTGCGCGACGCGAACGACGTGAACCGCGAGGTGTACGACTTCCTGCGCAGCGTGTCCGCGAAGTACGGCATCGGCTTCTGGGGACCCGGCAGCGGCATCATCCACCAGGTCGTGCTCGAGAACTACGCGTTCCCGGGCGGCATGATGATCGGCACCGACAGCCACACCCCGAACGCGGGAGGCCTCGGCATGGTCGCCATCGGTGTCGGCGGTGCCGACGCGGTCGACGTCATGACCGGTTTCCCCTTCAACGTGCGCTGGCCGAAGGTCATCGGCATCAAGCTCACCGGTTCGCTCAGCGGCTGGAGCAGCCCGAAGGACGTCATCCTCGAGGTCGCACGCCAGCTCACCGTCGAGGGCGGCACCGGTGCGATCGCCGAGTACTTCGGCCCGGGCGCCGACAGCATCTCGGCAACGGGCAAGGCCACCATCTGCAACATGGGAGCAGAAATCGGCGCGACGTGCTCGGTGTTCGGGTACGACGCCAACATGTCCACCTACCTGAAGGCCACGGGCCGTGCGGCGATCGCAGCGGCAGCCGACAAGGTGGCAGCAGACCTGCGTCCCGATGACGGTGCGCAGTACGACCAGGTCATCGAGATCGACCTGTCGAAGCTGAAGCCCCTCATCAACGGCCCGCACTCCCCCGACCGCGCGCACCCGATCGGTGCGGACGGAGTCGGCAAGGCGGCACGCGAGAATGACTGGCCGCTCGAGGTGTCGGCCGCCCTCATCGGTTCGTGCACCAACTCCTCGTACGAGGACATCACGCGCGCAGCATCCATCGCACGCCAGGCGGCAGCGAAGGGCCTGAAGGCAAAGACCGAATTGTTGATCTCACCCGGGTCCGAGCAGATCCGCGCCACGATCGAGCGCGACGGTCTCCTCGCCGACCTCGAGGCCATCGGTGCCACGGTGCTCGCGAACGCATGCGGCCCGTGCATCGGCCAGTGGGAACGGGCGGCGGACAAGACCGCGAAGCCGAACAGCATCGTGAACTCGTTCAACCGCAACTTCCCGAAGCGTGCGGACGGTTCCGCCAACACGCTCTCGTTCGTCACCAGCCCCGACACCGTCATGGCGGTTGCGCTCTCGGGACGACTCGACTTCGACCCGAGCGTCGACACGATCACGGCGCCCGACGGGTCGCAGGTGAAGCTCGACGCACCGCAGGGTGAGATCGTCCCCGCGCAGGGTTACGACCCCGGCGTCGACACGTTCACTGCACCCCCGGCCGACGGCAGCAACGTCGTGGTCGAGGTCAGCCCCACGAGTGACCGCCTGCAGCTTCTCGAGCCCTTCGCGGCATGGGACGGCAAGGACTACCTGGAACTCCCCGTGCTGATGAAGGCGAAGGGCAAGTGCACCACCGACCACATCTCGGCGGCCGGCAAGTGGCTCACGTACCGCGGTCACCTCGAGAACATCTCGGGCAACCTTTTCATCGGTGCGGTCAACGCCTACAACGACGCAGTCGGCGAGGGTCTCGACATCACCGACGGCCAGCGCCGCATGTACCCGGACATCGCGAAGAACTACAGCCGCGCCGGCATCCGCTGGTGCGCCATCGGCGACCAGAACTACGGCGAGGGTTCGTCACGCGAGCACGCGGCGATGGAGCCGCGCTTCCGCGGCGGCGTCGTGATCTTCGCGCGTTCGTTCGCGCGCATCCACGAGACCAACCTGAAGAAGCAGGGGCTCGTGCCGCTGACGTTCGCGGATCCCGCCACCTACGACCAGATCGGCGAGAACGACACCATCAGCGTGCTGAACCTCCCGCCGGTTCCGGACAAGCCGATGCAGTGCCGCATCAACAAGGCGGACGGCACCACCGTTGACTTCGAGGCGAAGCACACCTTCAGCCCCGAGCAGGTGGAGTGGTTCAAGGCCGGAAGCGCGCTGAACATCGTGCGCGCAAAGGTGGCCGCGGGCAAGTAGCCGGCACCGTCGCGCGCGACGGGCATCACCCATCAATCAGGAGTCGAAACCCGGGCGTCGGTCATCCTCGGCGTCCGGGTTCCCCTTGTAGTTGGAAGGGAAGGTCCGGCGGAGTTCGTCCTCGGTGGGCTCGCGCACCTCGCGACCCTCGGGCGGCAGCAAAGCACTGATCGCCTGCATCATCCGCTCTGTGTCGGCGTCGAGGTCGTCGTACTGCATCTGCACGGGCGGACCTACCGTCACGATGATCGTGGGGGGCGAGGTGATGTTCGTGAAGTTCGGCAGCTTCGCGTTGCGCGGCCACACGTTCTCCGTCCCCCAGATGCCCACCGGGATGACCGGCGCACGAGAGCCGTGGGCGAGCTTCGCTGCTCCCCACCGCCCCTTCAGAACGGGGTCGAAGAAGGCGCGACCGCGCGGGATCGTCCCCTGCGGCATCATCGCCACCATGTCACCCGCGGCGATGGCCTCTTCTGCCGCGCGCAACGGCTCGCTGCTGCCCGTGCCACGGTCGACACGGATTCCGCCGAGAGCCGATGCGATCGGCCCGATCACGGGGGCATCGAACACTTCCTTCTTGCCGAGGAACCGGACGGCACGGCCGGTGCGCGCGACGGCCATGGACACCGCCGCGATGTCGAAGTAACTGCGGTGGTTCGCCACGATGATCGCCGCGCCGTCGCGCGGGATGTTCTCGGTTCCGGTCACCACCCACTTCGCGTACGGGAAAGTCTCGGGCCGGGCGAACTTCATCAGCAGCTGCTGCGCCTCGAGACCGACAACGGGGATCTTCGCGACGCCGTCGGGCACATCGAAGTTCGTCACGGGCCAACGTCGCGCCGCCGCCATCAGGCGCAGGCGGAAGTCGGGGTTCACGCACACAGGGTGACCGACGCTCGCCAGCAGAGGCTCGTCGAACACGCTGTCGCTGTAGGCGTAACTCTCCGCAAGGTCCACACCGTTCGCCGCTGCCCACTCGCGCACGGCATCACGCTTTCCGCGTGACCACACGTACGGGCCGTCGAGTTCACCGTTGTACGCGCCGTTCTCGTCCACCGCGTACGTGGTGGCGATGACCGCGTCGAACCCGACTGCGTGCGCAAAGGGCTCGATCAGGTCACGCGGCGTCGTCGTGGCGAGAACGACACGCCGACCTTCGTCCGAGTGCTTCTTCATCACGCTGCGTGCATACGGCTGGAGCAACGACACGAGTCCGTCCACCGCGCCCTCGGCCGCGGCACGGACGTCGGCGCGCGAGTGACCGCGCATGGCAACGACTGCCTGGCGGCCGAGCACCATCGACGGAAGGTTCTCACCGAAGGTCTCGAACACCTTGTAGAGGATTCCCTCGCCGGGGATCTCACGGTTGACGACCCCCGTCTCGCGCAGCACCTTGCTGACGACATGTGCCGACGCGCCCGAGAGCAACGTGCGGTCGAGGTCGAAGAATGCTGCACCCGTCATGGGCGCGAAGGTTAGGTCAGTCCCCGCCCGCGCGAAACGGGCTCTTTGTCCGCGGAACCGGTGGTCGCACATGTCCCGGGAACGGGAAAGGCCCCGCGGGGGTGCGGGGCCTCTCAACCTGATCCAGTTGGAGGGGGATCCACTGGAATCTGTCGGCCGGGCTTATGGGGGGAGGCCCGGCTCGTTTTGTTGTGTTTCCATTATGAACGTGAACGCGTGAACACTCAAGTTGGAGGACACGATAATTGCTATCGTTTTTTGTGATACCTGCCACAGCACCCTGGAGGCTCCATGGAAATCAAGCAACTCCAGAGCCTGCTGGCCATCGCCGACCACGGGTCGTTCTCGGCGGCTGCGAAGGCGCTCGACACCGTGCAGTCGAATGTGTCCGCCCACCTGTCGCGCCTCGAGCGACAACTCGGCGTCACACTCGTTGACCGGCACCAGGGCAAGCTCACCGCCGAAGGTGACATGGTCGCCGCGCGGGCGCGCCGGATCATCCACGAGATGGAGGACATCGACGCGGACATGCACTCGCTCGGTGAGGCAGCCGTGGGTGACGCGCGCATCGGCACCATCGGCACCACTGCGCGCTGGCTGATGCCCCAGTTGCTCACGACGCTCGCCCGCACGCAGCCGGGAGTGCGCACGACCGTTGTGGAGGGTGCCACGAGTTCGTTGATGCCCCTGCTCAACTCCGGCGAGATCGACGCGGCCATCGTCCACCTTCCGCTCGCCGGGGGTGAGTTCGAGGTGAAGGAGATGTTCGCCGAGAGCCTTCTCCTGTTGTGCCCCCGCAATCACCAACTTGCCGGCCGCACCGAGATCAGCATCGTGGAACTCGCCGAGCACCCGATCCTGCTCGCACCGCGCGGCACGGCACAACGGCGCATCCTCGACCGCGCCGCCGGTGCGAATGGGGTCGCGCTGAGGTCACAGGCAGAGATTGACGGAGTGCGACTGATGACGTCTCTCGCGTTCGAGGGTTTCGGTGCGGCCATCGTTCCGGCGTCCGCGATCCCCGGTTGGCTGCAGGGCGATTTCGTTCGCATCACGGTGCCGGAACTTCCGCGCCGTGTGGTGGGATGGGTGCAGCGCCCGCGCCCGAGGCCGAACCGCGCCACTCTCGCCGTCCGCGATGCGGCACTCGGAATCGTCCAGAGACACGGCAACAAACAGCCCGGGGTGTCGATCGAGGTCGGCATTCCCGCCGTCAAGGGGAACCGACAGCCCTGAGACGCCTAATCTGAGGGCCGTGAGCGAGGCGGCAACCACAACGGCAAAGGTGCTGCTGGAACTGCAGCACAAGGTGCCGGGCGCCGCGATGGCAGACATCAGGGAGCTTCCCTCCGGTCGTGCGGTCGTGTGGCTCGAGGTCGATGGCTCGCACCACAAGGGTGCGCTGTCCGCTGCAGCATCGCAGGTGATCGCGGCCGCCGCTGACGCGGCCCGCACGAAGGGCCTCCCCCTCGTCGGCCAGTTCGCATCATCGGGCGCCGACATCCTCGAGGGCATCGCCGCTCTGCACGGTTGGGGAACGGCTGCCAAGGCATTGGCCGAGTGCTCGGGTGTGGTGCCAACGGTCAGCATCGTGAACGGACCCGCGGTGTCGGGCCCGGCACTCCTCATCGGACTCGCGGACTTCGTCGTCATGACGGAGGACGCATACGCGTTCGTGAGCGGTCCGACGATGGTCGAGGAGTTCACGGGCATCGCAGTGAGCACCGACGAGCTCGGCGGGCCGACCACGCACGCACGGCAGAGCGGCGCCGCATCGGTCGTGGTCCCCGACATCGCCGCGGCGGTCGAGTGGGTCGATGCACTCCTGCAGTTCGTGCCCGACAACGTCGACAACCTGCCCACGTTCCAGCCGTCCGGCGACGATGACAACAGGTTGACCCCCGAGGCGGGCGACCTGATGCCCACCACGTCCACCGGCAGCTACGACGTGCGCGACGTCATCGCATCGATCGTCGACGACGGCTACCACTTCGAGGTGCGCCCGCGCTGGGCGGGGAACGTCGTCACCACGTTCGCGACCATCGGTGGGTACCCCGTGGGGATCGTTGCGAACCAGCCGATCAACCTCGCGGGAACGCTGGACATCCCCGCGTCCCAGAAGGCCGCCCGTTTTGTCGCTTTCTGCGATGCGTTCAACCTGCCGATCGTGACTCTCGTCGACACCCCCGGCTTCTACCCCGGCAAGGACCTCGAGTGGCGCGGCATGATCCGTCATGGCGCACAGCTGGTGTTTGCCTACGGTCGAGCGAGCGTGCCGCGCATCTGCGTGATCCTGCGCAAGTCCTACGGCGGCGCGTACATCGTGATGGACTCGAAGAAGATGGGCAACGACCTGTGCCTCGCGTGGCCCGGGGCGGAACTCGCCGTCATGGGCGCCGGACAGGCCGCCGCAATCCTGCAGCGACGCGCGACCGACGACGAACGGGCGGAGTTCGAGCGCGATTACACGGAGCGCCTCCTGAACCCGTACGTCGCCGCCGAGCGCGGTTTCGTCGATGCCGTCATCGAGCCGGCCGACACACGCCGCGAGATTTGTGCCGCGCTGCACATGCTGCGCGACAAGCGGGAGAAACTCGTCTCCCGCAAGCACGACAACACCCCGCTCTGAGGTTCCCCGGCTGCGGTGGAAAGCCGTGGAACAGAGCCCTCGACCGCTGCGCCGGAATGCGTGCCGGGTATCCCCATCCCCTATTCTGAACAGCGGGGGAGAAAGCCCCCGACCAACCAAACGTCAGTGAAAAAGGGGACCCCACAATGGCTGACACCATCACCATCACCGATGACCGGACAGGAAAGACGGTCACGGTGCCCATCAAGGGGGGCGTGTTCTCGTCCTCGGCGCTGCGAGAGCTCGACCCGAGCCTGTTCATGTACGACCCGGCGTACCTGTCCACCGCGGCGTGTGCCTCCGCCATCACCTACCTCGACGGTGACAACGGCATCCTCCGCTACCGCGGCATCCCGATCGAGCAGCTCGCCGAGAAGTCGACGTTCCTCGAGGTTGCGTACCTGCTGCTGAACGGCGACCTGCCCGACAAGGCACAACTCGACAAATGGACCCGTGACGTCACCCTGCACACGATGATCCACGAGAACATGCGCAAGCGGTTCGTGGACGGTTTCCACTACGACGCCCACCCGATGGGCATGTTCATCTCGGCCACGGCCGCGCTCGGCACGTTCTACGACGACGCCAAGGACATCTTCGACAAGACCTCGCTCGACAAGCAGATCATCCGCCTCATCGCGAAGGTCCCCACCATCGCGGCCATGTGCTACCGGTTCAGCCAGGGTCTCCCCTTCGTGTCGCCGAACAACTCGCTGTCCTACGGCGAGAACTTCCTGAACATGATGTTCCGCATCGGTGACGACTACAAGGTGGACCCGGTCCTGGCCCGCGCCATGGACATCCTGTTCATCCTGCACGCCGACCACGAGCAGAACTGCGGCACCACCGCCATGCGCGTCGTCAGCTCGGCCAACAGCGACCCCTACACCGCGACCGCCGCCGCGGCATCGGCTCTCTACGGCCCGCTCCACGGCGGTGCCAACGAAGCAGTCGTGCGGATGCTCACCGAGATCGGCAGCATCGAGAACGTTCCCGCGTTCATCGAGGACGTGAAGAACGGCTCCGGCCGCCTCATGGGCTTCGGCCACCGCGTGTACAAGAACTTCGACCCCCGCGCCACGATCATCAAGAAGACGGCGTACGAGGTGTTCGAGGTGACCGGGAAGAACCCGCTGCTCGACATCGCGCTCAAGCTGGAGGAAGTCGCCCTGAACGACGACTACTTCAAGTCGCGCAAGCTGTACCCGAACGTGGACTTCTACTCGGGCCTGATCTACCAGGCACTCGGATTCCCCGTCGACATGTTCACCGTGCTGTTCGCCATCCCCCGCACGGTCGGCTGGCTCGCGCACATGCAGGAACTGCTCGGCGACAAGGAGCAGAAGATCAGCCGTCCACGCCAGTGGTACATCGGCGAGGACGAGCGCAACTACGTGGACATCGCCAAGCGCTGATACGGCGCGCAGCCGGCCCCTAGGCCAGCGTCACCACGATCTTGCCCACGTTGGCGTTGTTCGCCATGTGGATGTGCGCGTCCGCGATCTTCTCGAGCGGGTACACGGAATCGACCACGGGCTTCATCTGCCCCGTGGTGAACAACGGCAGCATCTCGGCGGCGAACTGCCTGCTGATCGCGATCTTCTCCTCGGTGGGCCGTGCACGCAGGACGGTGCCCGTGATGCTCGCCCGCTTCCCGAGCAACAAGCCCACGTTGAACGGCAGCGGCTTGCCTGCCATCACACCGACCTGGATGATCCGGCCCTTCACGGCGAGGGCGGCGATGTTCTTCTCCACGTACTCCCCGCCGATGACGTCGAGGATGACGTCGACGCCGGTGCCGCCCGTTGCGTTGCGGGCTTCTTCCACGAAATCCTGGCTGCCGTAGTCGACCACGACGTCTGCCCCGAGATCGCGGCACGCCTGCACCTTGCCCGCAGAGCACGTGACGATGATGCGCGCACCAATGGCCCTGCAGATCTGGATAGCGGCCGTGCCGACACCCGACGCACCGGCATGCACCATGGCCCATCGGCCGGACGTGAGTCCGCCCTGGACGACGAGTGCGTCCCACGCGGTGATGAACACCTCGGGAATGGCCGCAGCATCCGTCCATGACATCCCTTCGGGCACGGCCATGGCCTGGCGCTCGTGAATGACGAGCCTCTCTGCGTAGGCACCGCCGGAGACGATTCCCATGATGCGGTCGCCCGGCTTCCACATGGTCACGCGTGCACCGCACGAGATGACCTCACCGGCGAATTCGAGACCGGGAATCTCGTCGTCGGCCGGGAAGGGGTTCGGGTACATGCCCATTCGCTGAAGCAGGTCGGCCCTGTTCAGTGCGGTGGCATGCACGCGCACCAGCACCTCTTCCGGTGCTGCCACGGGGTCGGGAGACTCCGACACGGCGAGCACCTCGGGCCCGCCGTGCTCACGCAGGACGACGGCCCTCATGCTGCTCAGGCCATCTTCTGCTGGAGACGACGGTCGAGAGCCGCGAGGTAATCCTCGGTCGTGAGGTACGGGGTGTCCTTCGAGATGAGGATCGCGAGATCCTTCGTCATCTCGCCTGCCTCGACGCTCTCCACGCAGACACGCTCGAGGTTCTCCGCGAACTCCATGAGCTTGGCGTTGTTGTCGAGCTTGCCGCGGTGCTTCAGGCCGCCCGTCCACGCGTAGACCGATGCGATCGGGTTCGTGGAGGTCTTGTTGCCCTTCTGGTGCTCGCGGTAGTGACGGGTGACGGTGCCGTGCGCCGCCTCTGCCTCGACGGTCTTGCCGTCGGGCGTCATGAGGACCGACGTCATGAGACCGAGCGAGCCGTAGCCCTGAGCGACGGTGTCGGACTGGACATCACCGTCGTAGTTCTTGCAGGCCCACACGTAGCCACCCTCCCACTTCATGGCACACGCGACCATGTCGTCGATGAGACGGTGCTCGTATGTCAGGCCGGCCTTGTCGAAGTCGGCCTTGAACTCGGCGTCGAACACCTCCTGGAAGAGGTCCTTGAACTGTCCGTCGTATGCCTTCAGGATCGTGTTCTTGGTGCTGAGGTACACCGGGTAGTTGCGGGCAAGGCCGTAGCGGAACGATGCGCGGGCGAAGTCCTTGATGGAATCGTTGAAGTTGTACATGCCCATGGTGACGCCGCCGTCCTTGCCGAACTTGGCGATGTCGAACTGCATCGGCTCGCTGCCGTCCTCGGGCTGGAACGTGATGGTGACGGTGCCGGCACCGGGGACCTTGAAGTCGGTGGCCTTGTACTGGTCGCCGTGGGCGTGACGGCCGATGACGATGGGCTTGGTCCAGCCCGGCACGAGGCGCGGGATGTTCGAGCAGATGATGGGCTCGCGGAAGACCACGCCGCCGAGGATGTTGCGGATGGTGCCGTTCGGCGACTTCCACATCTTCTTCAGCTTGAATTCCTCGACACGCTGCTCGTCGGGGGTGATGGTGGCGCACTTCACGCCGACGCCGTGCTTCAGGATGGCGTTCGCCGAGTCGATGGTGACCTGGTCGTCGGTGGCGTCGCGGTTCTCCATGCCGAGGTCGTAGTACTCGAGGTTCACGTCAAGGTACGGAAGGATCAGGCGGTCCTTGATGAACTGCCAGATGATGCGCGTCATCTCGTCACCGTCGAGTTCGACGACCGGATTGTCAACCTTGATCTTTGCCATGGGAGTCCCTTTCAGGTGGTGACTGATGCAACTTGTATCAGACTTGTACACAATAGCGTGAGCCACAAACACGCCCCCTACCATCGACCCCATGGACTTCGACTGGACCCCCGAACAAGTCGCCCTGCGCAAGAAAGCCGCCGAGATCGCCGCCGACGGCGTCGCCCGCTACGGCCGTTTCAACGACAGCTGGATGAACGGTTACTCGAAGGAATTCTCGAAGGAACTCGCGTCCCACGGGTTCCTCGGCATGGCATGGCCGAAGGAGTTCGGCGGCGGCGACCGTCCCGCCATCGAGCGCGTCATCGTGGCCGAGGAGATGATCAAGGCCGGCGCGCCGATCGCGGCCAGCTGGTTCGGTGACCGCCAGATGGGGCCTGCGCTCATCCAGTACGGCACGAAGGAACAGCAGGACGAGTTCCTGCCGAAGATCCTCTCCGGCGAGACCACGTGGTGCATCGGCATGAGCGAGCCGAACTCGGGAAGTGACCTCGCGTCACTGAAGACGTCGGCGCAGGACGACGGCGACCAGTGGGTCATCAACGGCCAGAAGATCTGGACCAGCTTCGGTGCCGATGCCGATTACTGCTATCTCATCTGCCGCACCTCGAACGACGGGCCGCCGCACGCGGGCATCAGCGAGATCATCGTGCCGATGGACACCCCCGGCATCGAGATCCGCCGCATCACCGACATGACCACCAACAGGCACTTCTGCGAGGTGTTCTTCACCGATGTGCGGGTGCCGAAGGGCAATCTCGTCGGCAAGCAGGGTGGTGCGTTCGGCCAGACCATGCGCCAGCTCGAGCACGAGCGCGGCGGCATCGACAGGCTCATGTCGAACTTCGCGCTGTACTCGTACGCAAAGTCGAAGGCGAACACCTGTGACCCGCTCGTGCGCCAGGAGATCGCAGAGCTGGAGATCGGGTACTTCGTCGGGCGCGTGCTCGTCTTCCGCGAGGTCATGCGCCAGGCGCCGGCCGGCTTCTCGGCGGCCACCAAGTGTTTCTGCACCGAGCACGAGCAGAAGGTCGCCCAGTTCGCGACGCGCGTTCTCGGTGCCGAGATGATGGTCGAGGGTGACTACACCAAGGACTTCCTCTACGGCCCCGGTTACACCATCATGGGCGGCACGTCGAACGTGATGCGCAACATCCTCGGCGAGCGCGTTCTCGGTCTGCCCAAGGGCTGACACACGCACCACACCCACAACGGAGGCAACAACATGGCTGATCTTCTCTCGCTGTCGGCGAAAGTCGTCGATTCCGGGGTCGCTGACGGCCCGGTGAACCGCACCACGGGCGAGTTGAGCGAGGTGGCCGACGGTCTCTGCATGGTGGAATCGTTCAGCCACACCGTTGCGTGGGATTCGGGCGATGGCCTGGTGTGCTTCGACGCGAGCCACTACAACACCGGCGCGCCAATCGTTGCCGAATTGCAGAAGTGGCGCCCCGGGCGCATCAACTCCCTCGTCTACACGCACGGCCACATCGACCACGTGGGCGGAAGCGGCGCGTTCGTCGCCCACAACGCGCAGAACGGCCACGCACCGCTCCGCGTCATCGGCCACGAGAACGTCCAGCGCAGGTTCGACCGCTACCGCAGTACCGAGCCCTGGAACATCCTCATCAATGCCCGCCAGTTCGGCGGCGTGCGCGACGACCTGGGCATGACCAATGACCTGCGTCCGGCCGGCGGCGGCAAGCGTCTCCCGTTCTTCCTCCCGCCCGACACCGCAGACGTCAGTGACGTCGTCGGTGACTTCTTCGAGTTCCACCACGGCAAGGGGGAAACCGATGACCACCTGTGGTCATGGTTCCCGAACAAGAAGTGGGTGGCCACCGGTGACTTCGTCATCTGGAACTTCCCCAACGCCGGCAACCCGCAGAAGGTGCAGCGCTGGCCCATCGAGTGGGCCCAGACACTGCGCCGGATCATCGCGAAGGAACCGGAGCTTCTTCTCCCCGCGCACGGCCTGCCGATCGCAGGAAAGGAACGCATCGCGCGCGTGCTGAACGAGATCGCAACGGCCCTCGAGAACCTCGTGCGCGACGTTGTCGCGATGATGAACAACGGCGCCACGCTCGACGAGATCATCCACACCGTCCGCGTCCCCGCCGACACCCTCGCTCTTCCCTACCTCCGCCCGCTCTACGACGAACCGGAGTTCGTGGTGCGCGGTGTGTGGCGCCAGTTCGGCGGCTGGTGGGACGGTGCGCCGTCCCGTCTGAAGCCGGCACGTGACGCAGACGTCGGTGCGGAGATCGCGCGGCTGTCCGGCGGGGCAGATGTCGTGGCACGACGTGCGAAGGAACTCGCCGAGTCGGGCGACCTGCGCCTCGCATGCCACCTTGCCGATTTCGCCGGATGGGCCGAGCCGAACAACCCCGAGGTCCATGCCATCCGCGCGGCGGTCTACGAGATCCGCCGCAAGCACGAGACCTCCTTGATGGCCAAGGGCATCTACAAGGGTGCCGCGCGCGAGTCGGAGAGCATCGCGGACAAGGCCTGATCAGGCCACGGCGATCAGCACGAGCGCGACTGCCGCGAGGGCGATGCCGACTGCCTGCGAACGGTGGATGCGCTCCTTGTCCACGGTGGTCGCCAGCACCATCGTGCTGGCGGGATACAGCGTGACGATCACCGACACCACGGACAGCAGACCGTGGCGCACCGCGAGCACGTAGAACCAGTTGGCGAGGCTGTCGAGGATTCCGGACCCGAACACCGTCACCTTGTTCGCGCGCACGTCCGCGAACGTGGGTCGGTTGCGCATGATGAGCAGAGCCATGTACGGCGTGGAGACGAACCTCATGATCAGAACCGGCCACACGCCGCTCCCGTCGCTCGTCTGGTGCAGGAACACGAGGATCAGGCCGAACATCGAGCCGCCGACCGCCGCCATCAGCACGATGTTGCGCGGTGCGCGGTGGTGACCCGGCCCGAGGACGTCACTCACGAGGGCGATCGACACGAGCGCGAGCGGGATGCCGACCAAGGCGAGGACACCCGGACGCTCACCCATCAACAAGCCGGCGATGACAGGGATGGATGCATTCAGCACGGCGGCGATCGGCGCCGCGACGGTCATGTACCCGCTGCTCATCGCCCTGTAGAACGCGAGCAGACCCGTGGAGCCGACGAGACCGGCGGCGGCGCTCCACCACCAGTCGTGTGCCGACGGCACGGGAATGCCGGACGTCAGCGCCGCGACGAGGAGAACGACGAGTCCACCGATCTGGCCGACGAAGGTGACGACCACTGCCGGGACCCGGCGCGTGGCTCTGCCGCCCATGTAATCAGCGGTGCCGTACACGCACGCTGTGAGCAGTGCGAGGAGAATTGCCATTGGTGGGCACGACGGGACTCGAACCCGGGACCTCTACCGTGTCATGGTAGCGCTCTAACCAACTGAGCTACGCGCCCTTGCTAGGGACTCGTCAGGTTATCAGGGAGTCGAATCCCCGCAACTCTGCGCCGACCGGCGTCTCCCGACCATTGCAGTTCCCGGGCACACACCGGGGGCATCCAACTTTGGCGCCGCAACAGCCCTGTGGAAACATTCGCCCATGTTCAAACGCGTTCTCGCACTTGCTCTCCCCGTCTGTGTCGCATCGACCGTCGTCCCTGGCGCGACCGCCCATTCCGCAGCCGTGGAAGCGACAGCCAAACAGACCCTCAGCATCATCAGCATCAGTGACCATTGCGTGGACGAGTTCGACGAGGACGTGATCGTGTACGTGAACGAAGGAGCCAAGGACTGCAAGATCACTGTGCGCGTCAAGGGTCGCGGCACGACCAAGAGCAAGATCGCGCTCGAGTACTACGACTCCGAGGAGGGATGGACCCGCACCGAGTACAAGGTGCAGACCACGAGCACCTCCGGTCGCGCAACTTTCACCATCTCGGCCGACTTCCCCACCGATGTTGACTCACCGTGCTACTCGGGCGACAGCTACTCGCACCGTTTTGCGGTGGCAACGTCAGGTCGATACCGCTCGTTCCGTTCGGCGAGTTTCGAGATTGAGTACACATCCGCCGACGACAACCCTGCCTGCAGCGGCGGTTACGACTCGTCAGAGGAATAGTCCGACGACTCACCGTCGGTTCACGGGTTCAGCCGAGTGCTGATCTCGTTCGCCAACAAACGCCCGTCCCGCGTCAGGACGGCGTTCCCATCCGAGACTTCGACCAGTCCGTCGAGCAGGCCTGACTCGGTGTCCAGTGCCGAGGCCGGCACGCCCCGACGCGTGCGCAGGGACAACTCCAGCCGCTCGAACTCGCGGACGGCGGGCTCGAGGTGCTCATCGGCCGCCATCACGGAGTCCCCGGCGGTGACGAGGTCGATGTAGCGGTCGGGCGTGCGCACGTTCCACCAACGATGGCCGTCCTCGTGGGAGTGGGCCGCACAACCGAACCCGCGGTAGTTGCCCTGCTCCCAGTAGACCATGTTGTGCCGGCACTCCTCGCCCGGAAGCGCCCAGTTCGAGATCTCGTAGTTCGCGAGACCGGCGGCGGTCAGCAGGTCGTCAGCGACGATGTACTTGTCGGCCTGTTCGTCGTCGTCCGGGTGGCGCGACGGGTCCTCGGCCAACGGTGTGCCGGCCTCGACGGTGAGACCGTACGCGGACACATGTGTCGGCCGGAGTTCGAGAGCCGCGGTGACTGTCGTTCGCCAGTCACCGAGTGACTCGCCGACGGAGCCGTAGATCAGGTCGAGATTGATGCGCCCGATGCCCGCTGTTCGGGCGCACTCCACCGCAACCGCGACGTTCGACTGGTCGTGGTGGCGCCCGAGTACCGACAGCACGTGAGTGACCATGGACTGCACACCGATGCTCACCCGGTTGACCCCGGCGGCAGCGTACGTGTCCATCAATTCCTGGGTGACATCGTCGGGGTTGCACTCGACGGTGATCTCCGGGTTTACGGACAACGGGATCGCCGCGATGATCCGCGCGATGTTCGCCGGGGCGACGAGGGTCGGCGTGCCGCCCCCGAAGAAGACAGTGTCAGCGACGGGCATCCCCGCCTCGACCGCACGGCCGATGTCAGTGACGACCGCGTCGACGTAGGCATCCACCAGGTGCCCGCGGTCCGTCCACGTGGCGAACGCGCAGTAGTCGCAGCGGCTGCGGCAGAACGGGATGTGGACGTAAACGCCGAACTCGGCCATGACCAAAGGCTACGAAGCCGGCGGCACGAAGAGCAGTCCGAGATCGGCGAGGCTCTCGCCCACCTGGTCCACGGGGACGTCGAGCATCACGGCGATCGCCCGCGTGTCGTGCGCACGCACCGTGATGACCTTGCCGTTGAAGTCCTGGCGCTGCACCTGGATCATCCGCAGGAACCGCTCGAGCATCTCGAACTGCTGGCCGGACATGGTGGAGAGCTTCGCGACGTCGATCCGCAGTTTCTTCGGCGCGGCCGACGGATCGCCCGTGTCGTTCACCCGCTGCTGGTCGCGCGGCAGCAACTGGTCGATGCTGACCCCGTAGAACTTGGCCAGTCGTTCGAGGCGCGGGACGGAAATGGCGCGCTCGCCGCGTTCGTAGGCGCCGAGAACCGACGCCTTGAACTCCGAGTCACTCTGGTTCTCGACATCCGACAGCGACCATTGCTTCTGCTGCCGAATGCGTCGCAGGCGTTCTCCCACGAGGCGGGTGAACGGTGAGTCCTTCAGGAGTTCGTCGTCGGAGTACTGAGGCATGCCACCACACAGTGTGGTGCATTCACCGCCGCGAGTGTGCGACCATCAGTGTTCCCGCCACGACAGCCGCAGTGTCGGCCCGCAGGACCGTGGGGCCGAGGTCGACGGCGGTGCGTGCAGTGGACACCTCGTCAGGGGTGAAACCGCCCTCGGGACCGACCACGACCGTGGTGACAGCAGCAAGGTCACCCGTGCCGCCGGGCTCCGCCACTGCGACCTTGTCGCCGGAGAGGACGACCGACAGATTCACGGGACCCTCGACGACCGGCAGGAAGACCCGTCGGCTCTGCGAGGCCGCCGCGCGGGCGATGCGGCGGTACCGCTCGATGTTCGCCACGGACTTCCTGTCGTCCCATCTCACGACGCTGCGCTCGACCGGTGCGAGCACGATGATCCTGTCGATGCCGACCTCCACGAGTTTCTCGACGGCCCAGTCCGTGCGGTCACCCTTGACGGGACAGAGCGCAACGGTCAACGCGACCGCTGCCTGTTGTTCGACGTTGATGTCGCCCACCGGGACGAGCTGCTCCCCGCGCCACTCGCACACCCGCCACGCGCCACGGCCGTCACTGACGGACACCTTCTGGCCGGCGCGGAGACGGAGAACGCGGGAGAGATGGTGGGCGTCCTCGTCGTCAAGGACGGGGTTCTCCACGTCGGCCACGAACACGTGCGCGGCGGAACGACGGAGGTCGTCGTTCACGAGAATGCCGACTTGATCTTCTTGAAGAATCCCTTGTCGGCCGGTGCGACCTCGTCACCGTTGATCTCGGCGAACCGGCGCATCAGATCCTCACTCTCGTTGTCGAGCTGTGTGGGCACCACCACCTGCACCCGGGCCCGCAGGTGTCCGCGACCGCGACCCTGCAGGTGCGGCAGACCGCGACCCCTCGCCACGAACTCGCGGCCGTGCTGGGTGCCGGCGGGGATGACCAGGTCGAGCTCGCCGTCGAGTGCGGGAAGAACGATGTGCGTGCCGAGCGCCGCCTGTGCGATCGACAGGTTCAGGTAGGCGACGAGATCGTCGCCCTCGCGCACGAACGATTCGTGGTCGCGCACGCGGATGTGCACATAGAGATCGCCGGGCGGGCCCCCGCGCGGGCCGGCCTCGCCCCGTGCCGTCAGGCGCAGTGTCTGGCCTTCCCGGATGCCGGCCGGGACATCGACATTGTGCGTGCGCCGCTCGCGCACGCGACCGTCACCACGGCACGCGCCGCAGGGGGTCATGATGACCTGACCCATGCCCGAGCAACGCGTGCACGGCCCGCTGGTGACCATCTGGCCGAGCATGCTCTGGCGGATGCGCCGCACCTG
>JBEGJV010000018.1:0-16789 GCA_041184385.1 Actinomycetota bacterium | reverse complement strand
GGCGCTTACGTGATCAACGTGGCGCGCGTGTTGTCGCCGAACCCCATTCCCGTGGCGATGCCTGACGCGATGGCGATGACGTTCTTCACCACGCCGGCGAGCTCGCAGCCGACGACGTCGGCATTGGTGTACACGCGGAAGGTGGGGCGCGAGAAGATGCCCTGCAGCGCTGTCGCAATGACGGAGTCGTCGATGGCCACCACGGATGCGGCGGGCTGGCCCGCTGCGATCTCTCCGGCAAGGTTCGGTCCGGTGAGCACTGCCACGGGATGTCCCGGCAGCACCTCGTTCGCGACCTCCGACATGCGCAGCAACGTGCCCTGCTCCAAACCCTTCGAGAGACTGACGACCGGCACCCACGGCCGGATGTGCGGTGCCGCCTCGGACAGGACCTCGCGGAAGCCGTGGGACGGCACAGCCATCACGACGACGTCTGCGGTGCCCACGGTGACCTCGAGCGACGTGGAGGCCCTCAGGTTGCCGCTGAGCGGGATCTCCTTCAGGTACGTCGAGTTGCGGTGCGTCCTGTTGATCTCGTCGGCGACGTCCCCGCGGCGGGCCCACAGCGTGGTGGGGGTGTTCTCGGCAGCCAGCGACGCCACTGTGGTGCCCCAGGACCCTGCCCCGACCACTGCCATGCGCATCGCCGTCATTCCCACAGCGTAGGTCACCGTGCCGACCGTGTTCGTAGGCTGACCCATGTGTTGCTCGCAGTGATCGTGCCGGTGAAGTCCTTCACCGTCGCCAAGGGACGCCTGGCCTCCGCGCTGGGCGATTCCGAGCGCGAGACCCTCGCCCGCACGTGTGCCGAGCAGGTCGTCATGGCGGCGGCACCCGCACCTGTCTACGTGGTGTGCGCGAGTGACGACATCGCAGCGTGGGCCGAGGCACTCGGTGCCCGGGTGGTTCGCCAGGTCTCGACGGGCCTGAACGGCGCGGTGCACGATGGCTGGATGCAGGCCAGGGCCGATGGTGCGGACCACATCCTCGTCGCGCACGCCGACCTGCCGCTCGTCACCACCTTCGCCCACGTCCCCGTGACGGGCGAGATCACCCTGGTCCCAGACCGGCACAACGACGGCACGAACGTGCTGTCGATGCCCGCTGCTGTCGACTTCGTCCTGCACTACGGACCCGGCAGTTTCGTCGCGCACCTGGAGGAAGCGAACATCCGCGGTCTCCCCCACCACGTGCTGCACGACGACAACCTCGCACTCGACCTCGACACGGCCGACGACCTGCAGGAACTCGAGCGCCGCACCAACACGACGCATGACCACGAACCACACACGAGGGAGACCCCATGAGCGCCAACGACCCCGGACAGACGCCCGTTGCACCCGATGCGAGCCACGCCGACTGGACGATCAACCGCGCCGTCCCGCGCGTGGTTCTTGCCATCGGTGCGCACCCCGATGACGTGGAGTTCGGCTGCGGCGGGACGCTCGCGAAGTGGTCAGCAGCAGGCGCGGTCGTGCATCATCTCGTGTGCACCGACGGTTCGAAGGGCACCTGGGACGTCAATGCCGACACCGTCGCCCTCGTCGCGTCGCGCCAGCGCGAGCAACGAAACGCTGCTGCCGCCCTCGGCGCCACCGGAACCGTCTCGTTCCTCGGGTACGTCGACGGCGAACTGGAGCACAGCAAGGAGGCAACCGAGCGCATTGCGCTTGCCATCCGCCGGATGAAGCCGGACGTCGTTCTCTCGCACGACCCGTGGAAGCGCTACCGGCTGCACCCCGACCACAGGAACACGGGCCTGAACGTGTGCGACGCAATCGTGGCGGCGCGCGACCCCCACTTTCTGAAGCACCAACTCGTCGACGGGCTCACCCACCACCGCCCCGACGCACTGCTCCTGTGGGAGGCCGACGAACCGAACCACGCCGAGGACATCTCCGCCTGGGTGGACACCAAGCTCACCGCACTTGAGCGCCACGAGAGCCAGTTCGAGTCCACGATGAAGGCCACCGACGAGTCCGGGATGGAGGTGTTCCGCGGCCGCATCCGCGAGCGCGTCGCCGACCTCGGCCGTCCGCTCGGTCTCGCCGCCGCCGAGATCTTCCACGCGATGACACGTCTCTGATTCCCGCCGCTGCGGCGGCCCGAATCAGCCGAACTGGCCCGGTTGACGCCCTTCGCCGGGGGGACCCGCGAACGCCTGCACGATCGACATCCACTCGCGCGCCGCGTCGCCCGTTGTCTCCAGTCCGCAGTCGCTGACGTGTCGTCTCTGCGTGGCTGCCAGACAGAAACCGAGCGCGTCACCGCGCACGACATCGTCAGCATCGGCGCCCCACGTCCACGTCTCTCCGGAGGGGCTGCGCAACTCGACGCGCACCGGGACGTCGGGCATCGTCATCTTGTTCGCGGCGTACGCGAACGGTCGCGCGTTCACGCCGATGTGCGCGACGTGACGCAGGCGGTCGGTCGCGACCGGCGTGACTCCGATCGCGTCGCAGATGTCGTATCCGTGTGCCCACGTCTCCATGAGGCGCGCGGTCAGCATGGACGTTGCCGACATCGAGGGTCCGTACCACTGGCACCGCGCCTTCGGGTCCGCCGAGCGTCCCGCCTCGCGCAGTTCGGCTGCGCCGTCGAGCCACGTGCGGCGGAGCTCCCCGGGGGACATGGAGACGTAGTGGGACTCGACGGAGGAGAAACCGCCCGACGTCCTGATGGTCTCGAGATCCCGGGTGAACCGGTCGGGGTCAGAGATCCCCCACTTGCATCTCTCGTCGAAGATGACGAGGTGGGCCACCTGGTCGGCCACTGCCCATCCGGGAGCCGGCGTGGGTGTCCGCCAGGCGGACGCATCGAGAGCAGCGACGACCTCGTCGAGTGCGGCGACCTCGGCCGCGAGGTCATCGATCAATGACATGTGGGTCTGCGACATGTCCCCAGTGTTGCCGTGTGCCCGCCGCGGACACGACACGGGAAATGAAAAGTGGGGGGCTTTCGCCCCCCACTCTCAACACTCCGAACCGAATGGTTCTTTTTTTGCTCGAAGAGCGAAGAATTACTTCTTCGCAGCTGCCTTCTTCTTGGCGGCCTTCTTCTTGCGCGGGGCTGCCTTCTTGGCGGCCTTCTTGGGGGCTGCCTTCTTAGCTGCCTTCTTCTTCGCGGCCTTCTTCTTGGCCGGGGCTGCCTTCTTGGCGGCCTTCTTCTTTGCAGGCGCAGCCTTCTTGGCGGCCTTCTTCTTCTTGGCAGGAGCCTTCTTTGCTGCTGCCTTCTTCTTCGCGGCCTTCTTCTTGGCCGGGGCTGCCTTCTTAGCTGCCTTCTTCTTTGCAGGAGCCTTCTTTGCTGCTGCCTTCTTCTTTGCTGCCACTTGAGTTTCCTCTCGTTGGGTAAGTGGTTACTTACGGTTTGGGTTCAGCTGAGCCTTCAATGTCGAGCTCGCTGTGAACTTCATCGCAGTGGAAGCCGGCACCGTGACTGTCGCACCCGTTTGCGGGTTACGACCGGTGCGAGCCTTGCGCTTGGTGGTGCTGAACGCGCCGAAGCCCGGCCATGCCACCTTTTCGCCCTTCTTGGTAGAAGCCACTACAAGTTCAAAGAACGCGGCGAGTGTTCGTTCGGCATCTGCCTTGGAACAATCAGCGGCCTTTGCAACTTCTTCGATGAGCTCTGCTTTGGTCATTGTTGTTTCCTCCTCGGAATCGGAGTGGTGCGAATATCTGACCTGCTCTGATCGCACATTGCAAGCATTTGACTACTTGCAAATGCAAGTAGCAGGGGTTTCCGGGACGCCGTGTCACGCGCGTCACACCACCGGGAAACGTCTGGTCCGTCGGCTCGATCGAGTGCCTTGACGTGCGGACGGCGGCTTCTCGGCGCACCCCCGCATCATCAGACGGAAACCGGCCATGCTGTGCGGCGGGGCCCGCAAACCCTTGTGGGGCTTGGGTTTTGTCAGATTCCATGCACTCTCGGTTTCACGAAATGCCCTGTGGACAAGGGAAATCGTGGGCCCGGTCGGGTGGCGGATGCTGATTCACCAATGAACTCAATGGTCAACGCGCGATGGACCGTGATCGCCGTTCTGCAGGGCCCGAAATGAGCCGGAAAAAAATCCAAAAAAATTTCCCCGAAATCCCCCAAACACGTCGTCGGAATGTTTCGTGAACAAGAAATACGCGTTCGGGACGCTCGGTATCCACGGTTGGCACGGGGCAGCAAGCCATAGTGGCGACGTCGGTTGATTGGCGGGAGAGATCGACATCGGCGAGACCGCCAGGAGTGTGTGTGACTGAGAGAGTTGACACCGGCCAGATTCGTGCGATCACCGGGATGTACGAAACAGATGATCTCCCCCAGTCACCACAATCAACGCGAACACGAATCGTGCTCGACACTTCCGTGCTGGTCGCCGACCCGGGCTGCCTCCACTCGTTCCCGAACTGCGACGTCGTCATCCCGTTGACCGTCATCGAGGAACTCGACGGCCTGAAGACGCGCACCGACGATGTCGGCAGGTCTGCGCGAACGGCGCTTCGCACGATCGAGGACCTGCGCAAGCGGGCCGGAGGGTCCATCCACCAGCCCGTGCCGCTCGGACCCGAGCCGGACGGGGCCACCGTCCACATCGAGGTGAACGGCGTCCAGAAGGGCCGCCTCCTCGAGAGCGGTCTCGACCCTGTCATCCCCGACAACCGCATCATCGGGGCCGCAATCGGCCAGTCAATGCTGGCGCCCACGAAGGTCATCTCGAACGACGCGGGCCTGCGGATCAAGGCCGCCCACATGGGTCTCGAGGCCGCCGAGCACCAGCCGGTCGGGCGTTCGATGATGACCCGACCCATGGGATGGGTGACCGCAGAGGTTGACCGCGACATCGTCGACCGCCTCTACAGCGACGGAGAGGTGCTGGCCGAGACCAACATCGACTTCTCGATGCTCCACGAGAACGAGTTCGCCGTCGTGCGCGCCGGTTCGCAGTCCGCGCTCGTGCGCAGGTGCGGCGACATGGTCGAGCTGCTCCCCGCGGCCTCGCCCGAGGCATGGGGACTGCGGGCGAGGTCGAAGGAGCAACGATTCGCACTCGAGCTTCTCCTGGACCCCACCGTCAGCGTCGTCGCGCTGGACGGGCGCGCCGGGACGGGCAAGACCGTGATGGCGATCGCCGCCGGTCTCGAGCAGGTCGTCGAGTCACGCACCTACGAGAAGCTCGCGGTCTACCGCCCCCTCGTCCCCGTGGGCCGCGCCGATGTCGGCTTCCTGCCGGGCGGACTCGACGAGAAGCTCGACCCGTGGATGTCAGCCATTCACGACGCGATCGTCGCGCTCACCGACCAGCGCAGCAGCAATGACGCGAAGCGCATGATCGACGACCTCCAGCACCGCAACCAGTTGTCGCTCGAGTCGGTCACGTTCCTGCGCGGTCGCTCCCTGCACCGCCAGTTCGTGGTGGTGGACGAGGCGCAGAACCTGGAGCCGACGACGCTGAAGACGATTCTCACCCGCATCGGGGAGGGCACGAAGGTGGTGTTCACCGGGGACACCAGCCAGATCGACGCGCCGTACATGGGCGAATCGAACAACGCACTGGCCGTCCTGATCCAGGCGTTCTCCAACCAGTCGTGCTTCGGTCACGTCACGCTTGCCGCATGCGAGCGAAGCGAAGTGGCCAGCCTCGCGGCCGAGTTGTTGTGAATCCGGCACGCATTGCGTGACAAGATGGGGCCATGGCCGGCTCCGTCGACGAACTGATCCGCACCTTCATCTCGCGTCTGTCGGCGCGCGACATCGACACGGCGGCAACGATGGTGAGCGCCGATTTCGAGTACGACAACGTCCCCATGGGGAAGTCATTCGGCCCGGACGGACTGCGCAACACGCTCACGGGTTTCTTCGCGATGCTGGAGGACATCGACTGGCAGGTCATCCGCCAGGCATCCAGCGGGGACACCACGCACGGGACGGTGCTGAACGAGCGCGACGACAGGGTGAAACTGAAGGGCACGTGGCATTCGCTCCCCGTGGCCGGCGTGTTCGAGGTGAGGGACGGCAGGATCACGCTGTGGCGCGACTATTTCGACCGTCCCACCCTGATGGAAATCATGTCGGCGGGGCAATGAACCAGATTCGTTGCCACACCCCGCACTTACGGTGACACGCATGGACCAACCGGAAGCCACACCCATCGAGGACACGGTGTTCGCTGTCGTCGACCTGGAGACAACCGGCTTCAACCCGCAGAAGGACCGCATCGTGCAGATGGCGGCCGTTCTCATGAACGGCCGCGGCGAGGTTGTTGACACCTTCGACACGGTGGTGAAGCCGGAGAGCCCCGAGCAGTACGAGCACGGGGCGGAACACGTCCACGGCATCTCCAGGGAAATGGTCCAGAACGGCATGCCGCTGCGCGATGCCCTGTCCCACATCTGGTCATTCACCGACGGCAAGGTCTTCACGGCCCACAACGCCAGGTTCGACATCAGCTTCCTCGAGGCCGAGTCGGAACGGGTGGGCATGAAACGCCAGGTCACGAACTACCTCGACACGCTCGCACTCGCCAGGGAGGTCGATTCCGACCGCCAGCGGAAACACAGTCTCCAGGCACTGTGCGAGCACTACGGCGTCACCGTGGAACGGGCGCACGAGGCCATGTCGGATGCCAAGGCAACCGCCACCATCCTCTTGAAACTGATCGACGAACTGGGCGTCCGCTCGACGGATCAGTTGCCGGGCCTCTCCTCGGAGTAGCGCGACAGCACAGCGGTGGCAGTGCGCGCACCGAGGTCCACCCATTTCTCGGGTGACACCACGGAGACCTCGGAGCCGGCACGCAGCAGGAGGCGACCGAGCCAGTGTTCGCTGTTCGCGATGAGCGTGACGGTGATCGAGTCGTCGGCGTGGTGTTCGATGGCCGTGTAGGGGTAGTTCTCCACCACCCACTCGGCCTTCGGACCGACCTTCAGCACCACCGTCTCGCCCTGGGAGTCGTTCGTGAAGAACTCCGGAGCGGCAGCAGGGGTGTCGGTCACCTCGACGAACACGTCGGTGCGCGAGATCGACTTGATGCGGTCGACACGGAACGTGCGGCTCGCGTTGCGCAGGTCGTCATCGGCGCGCACGTACCAGTGACCGCGGAAGGAGAACACCCCGCGCACCGTGATGCGACGGTTCGTGGTGCCGTCCGAGTTCGGCTTCCAGTACTCGATGTCGAGACGCTCGCCGGTGTGGATGACCTCGTTGCAGATGTCGAGATGCTCGTGGTTCTCGAGATCGACCGCGACGGTCTCCTCGCCGAGCACCTTCGCCAGTTTCTTCAGCGCCGACTTCAGCGCACGGTTGCGGCGGAACCCGCTGATCTTGGTGGCGGCGGCACCGAGGAGCGCGAGCCCGAACGCCTCGCTCTTGGTGAGGTTCAGGCGGTGGTCGAACTGCATAAGACCGTCGGCGACGATGGTGCCGTCGTCGTCTATCCAGAACCCGGCGAGCACGTCGGGTGTGTACGGGGGCAGCCCGCACGTCGCGGCAACCTCGAGCTCGGCAATCAGTTCCTCGCTCGACATGCCGAACTCGCGCGCCATCTCGTCGACGTGAACCTTCTTGCGCTGCGCGAGCCACGGCAGCATCTTCAACAGGCGCTCGACACGGTCAGACGCGCCGATGGGACCGCGACGGCCGCTCACTTCGCACCCCCGAGAGCAACGAGTTCGGCCACGATGCGCTCGCGGACGGACGCGGGCTCCACGACCTCGGCACGGTCCACCATGGCGAACAACCACACACGGAACGCGTCGAAGTTGCCGCACGCGACCTTCACGTCGATCTGGCCGGTGTCCGCGTTCTCGCGGATGACGGCGTCACGGCCGAGTTCTGCGATGACTCCGGAAGCCAGGTTCGCGTCGACACGCACCGTGGCGTGTTCCGATGCGCCGTTCCCGAAGGACTTCGGGTCGGTCGGCACGGAGGACTCGACGTTGAAATCCGCCGGGCGGGTGAACGTTCCGGCGGGCCCGACGGTGACGTCACCCTCGATGCGGTCGACGCGGTACGTGCGCTGCTCCTGGTACCCGGTGTCGAACCCGACGAGGTACCAGAACCCGTTGCGGTTGATCACCCCGTACGGACGGAGCGTGCGGGCACGGCCGTGGTAGCCGAATGACACCTCGGCGCGCGTGCCGACGGCCGTCCAGAGCGACACGAGAACCGGCGATGACGCCGAGAGGTGTGCGACCGCACTGGTGGGGGGTTCCTCGACGGCACCACCGAGCCACTGGACCGCCTGGCGGCCCCACGGCTTCTCGATCTGCACGGCGGCCGCCGCAAGCTGCAGAGCGTCGAGTTCTTCGTTCGTGAGACCGAAATCGATGAGCGCGTACGCCTCTTTGTCGATGATGTAGGCACCGACGCCGGCATCCTGGCCCGACAGCGTCGACGTGATGACGGGAATGCCCATCTTCACGAGTGCGCCCTTGTCGCGGTTGAAGGTGGTGCGGCGTGCCGCCGCCTTTGCCGGGTAGCGGTACTGCGGCTCGAGGAAGTTCATCTCGTTCGCGATCTGTTCGATCGTGAGCGGAACCTTGGTCTCGGTGAGGAGAGCAAGCAGGTTCAGCATTCGGATGGTTGCCTCGTTGCTGCTTGTCCCCCGCGCCATGGGCGTCAGGATAGGGGCAAACACCTGTTCGCCCAACACCCTTCTTCAGGGGTGCAGATGACCCGAATTCAGC
Organism: Actinomycetota bacterium; assembly: GCA_041184385.1. Lineage (GTDB taxonomy): Bacteria > Actinomycetota > Acidimicrobiia > Acidimicrobiales > Ilumatobacteraceae > UBA2093. The sequence goes on along the minus strand of JBEGJV010000018.1, from coordinate 8,111 downwards.
GGTTCCTGTACCAGTTGATGGCATCCCGGGTGGACTGCGTGCCGGGCCCGACACTGCCGCCCTGCACCTCCGGCAGGAGGCCGTTGGCAAGTTCCTTGCCCAGTTCCACGCCCCACTGGTCGAAGCTGTTCACCTCGAACAACCATCCCTGCACCGCTGTCGAGTGCTCGTGGAGCGCGATCAACTCACCGAGCGCGCGCGGCGACAATTCGTCGAGGAAGACCGTGGTGCTCGGCCTGTTCCCGGGGAACACACGGTGCGGCTCGTCGGCAACCGGTCGCCCGAGAGCAAGTGCCGCGGCCTGCGCCAGCATGTTCGCCACCAGCATGTCGTGGGCGTCGCGGTCGGAACCCACGGGTGCGCGCACACCGATGAACTCGACGGGCACGATGCGCGTCCCCTGGTGAAGCAACTGGAAGAACGCGTGCTGGCCGTTCGTGCCGGCATCGCCCCACACAATGGGGCTCGTCGGCCACATCACGTCGTTGCCCCCGTCTGTCACCGACTTGCCGTTGCTCTCCATCACCAGCTGCTGCAGGAACGCCGGGAACCGGGCCAGGTCGTTGCTGTACGGCACGACCGCGGTGGTGTGGCGGCCGAACACGACAGCGTTGGCGTACGCGACCAACGCATGGACGACGGGGAGATTCGCTCCGAGCGGCGCCGACGCGAAGTGCTCGTCCATCGTGCGCATTCCGTCGAGCATCTCGGCGAACCTGTCCGGCCCGATTGCCACCATCACGGGGAAACCGATGACCGAGGACACCGAGAACCGACCGCCGACCCAGTCCCAGAACTCGAGAACGCGGTCCGGTGCGACTCCCCACTCGACGGCCTGTGCGGGGTTCGCTGTTGCCGCAACGAAATGCGAGTCCCACGAGCCACCGACGGCGGCCCGCACCCATTCGCGGGCCCGTGCGGCGTTGTGCATCGTCTCCTGCGTGGTGAACGTCTTTGATGACACCACGAACACCGTCTCTGCCGGGTCGAGACCGCTGATTGCCTCGTCGAGGTCCGCGGGGTCGATGTTCGACACGAACCTGCATTCCGGGCCGTCCCTGTGCGTGCGCAACGCGCGGTACGCCATTGCCGGGCCGAGGTCACTGCCGCCGATCCCGATGTTGATCACCGTGCGCACGGCCGGCGCACGGCGCAGTTCGTCGGCGAGAGCACGGGCACGCGCCAGCTGCTCGCCGGCTTGGTCTGCCTCGCGCGAGCCGCCACGAGCCCGGAGTGCGACGTGCAGCACCTTCCGGCCCTCCGTGGCGTTCACGACGTCACCACGGAACATCGCGTCGCGGTGCGCCGGCACACCGCGCAGTTCCGCCAGCGCCACCAGGGCAGACATCAGGCCGGAGGAGACATGCTGCATGGAGAAGTCGGCACGGATGCGGTCGACCGAGATCGTGAACCTCTCCGCTCTCGACGGGTCGGTGGCGAACGCACCGGCCAGGGTCGGAAGTGCGTCGGCGGCACGCTCGATGGCGCGCCGGACCGACTTCTCGGTGCTGTTGCTCACGCCCCAGACGCTACTTGCGGGCGGGGCCGCGGAGGAGTTGGTTGTGTCTCAGTCCCGCCGGGTCTTGACGACGGTCCACAGTGTGGGTGTCACGAGGGCCGCAGCGACGATCTTCAGCAGGTCACCGGCGAGGAACGGTGCGACACCGAGCGAGATCGCACTCTTGTCACCGTTCGCGACCGGCACGCCGATGGAATGCGCCAGCCAGAGTGCACCGAGGGTGTAGATGACGACCGACGAGAACACCATGCTCGACAGCGAGGTGAGGACGTTCCGGTCGTGCCCGCGCTCCGCCAGGTAACCGACAATGGCCGCGGCCACCACGAAGCCCGCGAGGTAACCGAAGGTCGCGCCGGTCGCGGTCTTCCACCCGCTGCCGCCGTCCGCGTAGAAGGGCAGACCGACAGCACCGCACGCCCAGTACAGGAGCTGGCTTGCTGCCCCCCTCTTCATGCCGAGTGCGGCGCCGGACACGAGAACCGCGAACGTCTGGAGAGTGAGGGGCACCGGGGTGAAACCCAGATGGATCGACACCTGCGCACTGGCAGCGGTGAACAACGTTGCCGCAACGACGAGAGCGACGTTGCGGACGACTGCTGCCTCGCGGCGCGTGGGCACCGGGATGACATCAATGAGAGTTGCGGGGGTGGTGGTCAACATGGGATGCAACGCTACTACCGTGTCTGCATGAGCGAATCGAGAAGTGACGACAACGACACGAACGAGGGCACAATCGCACTTCCGTGGTGGCGCAGCCCATTGAACATGTCACTGGTTGCGCTGCTGCTCGTGCTGACGGGCTTCGTGCTCGGCACGGTTGTGCCGCGCGGGGACGACCCCACCGTTCACAACAACGTCGACACCGGGTTCCTGCAGGACATGCGCATCCACCACGAGCAGGCGATCGCAATGTCGATCGTCTACCGCAGCATCGCATCGACCGGATCGAAACTGGACCCGCTGCTGTCGACCATCGCGCTCGAGATCTCCATGGACCAGGGAATGGAGACCGGCCGCATGGTGCAGCTGCTCCGGCTCTTCGGGGAGGCCGAGACGAACGAGTCGTCACAGGTGATGGGCTGGATGGGCCATGCGACGGACCTCGCGAAGATGCCCGGTCTGGCAACCGACGAGGAACTCACCGAACTGCGCAACGCGCGCGGGAAGGAAGCCGACCTGGTGTTCGGCAGGCTGATGATCGCCCACCACGAGGGGGGCATCCACATGGCCGAATACGCCCTCGACAACGCGAAGAACCCCGAGGTGAGGGCACTGGCCAAGGCGATGATCAAGGCCCAGACCGGCGAGATTGCCGAACTGAGGAAACTGACCGGGGAGTGATCAACCGGCCGTCGTGCTGGTGACGGCCGGTGTCGTTGCCGGCGGCACGGTCACCTTCGGCACGGTGGTTCTCGGCGTACTCGGAACTGTTGTCGACGTCGACGACGTGGTCGTCGTGTAGTTCGGGTCGTCCTTGTCCCACGGCGGTGGTTGGGACCCGTACTCCTCGGGCTCCTTCACGCCGTCCCAGATGTAGACGCGGTCGTTGTACTTCACCATCACGGGGAAGTACTCGGAGATGAAGATCGGGATGCGGATGCAACCATGGGACGCGGGTTGCGCCGGCACCTGCATCGCACCGTGGATCGCGAGACCGAAGTTGAAGTACACCGGGTTCCACATCGTGCCCAGCTTGCTCTCGCGCTGGCCGAGCTTTCGCATGTAGAAGCGGTAGATGCCGCCGGGGGTCTTCGCCTCGCCGCAGATGCCCTTCTTGATGGGTTCCTTGGTCTTGTTGCCTTCCTCGCCGGGGTCGATGGTGACTTCTTCGCACCACTGTTCGCCCGTTCCACTGGAGATGTGCGTGACGAGCAGGAGTTTCTGTCCCTGGAACACCGTCATCGTCTGCGTGGGCAGGTCGATCTCCACGTGCTGTGGGGTCCCCGGCTGGCGCCGAGGCGAGATGGCGACGTCCCCTCGCATGATGTCCCACACCTCGGGCGTGACGAAATCCACCATCACGTCCTTCGAGCGCTTCATGACCACGCCCTGGAAGGCCCACACCGCCATGATCGTGTCGCCTCCGTACAGGCCGTCGATGTAGCCGGGGTCGAAGTGGAGGTCCTTCAGTCGTTGCTGGACGCGGCGCACGTCCTCTCCCCTGTCGCCGCGGCGGATGATGCGCGACTGCGAGAAGCACGTGATGGCCTGGTTCGGGGTGCCGCACACGCCCGGGGCGGTCGTGGATGTCGAGGTGGTGAGGGGCGCCGACTGGCTGCGGTGGTCACGCTGGTACACCACGATTCCGACGACGGTGGCGAACACGAGGGCCGCGATCATGGTGGAGCGCCACTGCACGTGCCACGGAACGTGCGCGTGTTCGGGCCCGGATTCATCCTGCCACGGGTCGAACGGTTCGCTCACAGAGGGAGAAGGCTACCGAGCGGCCCCTGCCGAGTGATGTCGTCAGCGGGGCTCGACGACGGGGGTGATGCCCCGGATTTCCTTGCGCAGCGTGCGGGCCTCGCTCAGGATCTTCAGGATCACCTTGGGTGAGCTCAACGTGGAGACACCGCGGGTCCGCGGGAAGTAGTCGACGCCGAACTGGATGACGGAGTAGCCGTACTTCTTCGCGCGCACGACGAGTTCGGCATCGATGAACGAACCCTCGCTCTTCAACTGGACGTGGTCGAACACGCGGGTCCGGCACAGCTTGAACGCGAAGTTGATGTCGCGCATGCGCACACCGAACAGCACGCGCACCATCATGTTGTAGAAGAAGGAGTACACGGTCCGCACGTAGCCCTCGCCGGTGCGGTCGAAGCGGTACGCGCTCACGATGTCGGCGTCGTAGTAGCGCAGGAGACGGATGGCCTTGTGGACGTCGTGCATGTCGAACGGCAGGTCCGCGTCGGTGTAGAGCACGAGGTCGCCCGTGGCCGCCGCGTACCCCGACTTCATGGAACCACCGAGCTTGCGGTTCTGCGGGTGGTGCACGACCTTGACGTGGTTGTCCTCCGCGGCGAGTGCATCGGCCATCTCCGCCGTGCGGTCCGTGGAGGCGTCGTTCACGATGATGATCTCGTAGTCCGCGATGTCCCCGAGCGACAGGAGGTCCTCGCACTCCTCCCTTGCGGCGTCGACGGCGCGCTCGATGTAGTCCTGTTCGTTCCACATGGGGAAGAACACGGACAGTTTGCGGAAGCTCGTCTGGTCCATCGGCGGAACAGGCTACTTGCGTGCCCTCCGCAGCCCTCCCGCAGGGGTTACCGTCGGTACATGCATACGAGCGGATGGCGCACCGTCCTCATGGTCACCTGGGTGGGCACGTTCGCGTGCATGCTCGCCGTCGCCGTCTCCAGTCGCACCATCGGTCGGCCCATCTGGTGGCTCGGGCCGAGCACGTCACCAGCACCGCTCGTCTTCGTCGCCGTGCCCGTCGTGCTGGTCCTCGCGCCGTTGGCCGCCGTCATGCGCAGACCGGCCATCGCCACGAGGGTCTCCCTGGTGGCATCGGTCCTCTTGCTGGCAACGGGAATCCCCGATGCCTTCGACCGGATGGCGATCGCAGTGGCCACGTGGACCGTGAGTGGCGCCGCGCTTCTCGCAACCATTGCCGTGATGGTGGGCGAACGACAGTACCGTTGACCACCATGTCAAAGGTTCTCACCGAACTACCCGTCGGCGAAAAAGTCGGCATCGCATTCTCCGGCGGCCTCGACACGTCGGCTGCAGTCGCGTGGATGCGCGAGAAGGGCGCTGTCCCCTGCTGCTACACCGCCGACCTCGGCCAGCCCGATGAGCCGGACCTGCCCGGCGTCCCCGGCCGCGCCAAGGAGTACGGCGCAGAGATCGCCCGTCTCATCGACTGCCGCGAGGAGCTGGTGAACGAGGGCCTCATCGCGCTGCAGTGCGGTGCGTTCCACATCACCACCGCGGGCAAGACCTACTTCAACACGACACCGCTCGGCCGCGCCGTCACCGGCACGCTGCTCGTGCGTGCGATGCACGACGACAGCGTCGACATCTGGGGCGACGGCAGCACGTACAAGGGCAACGACATCGAGCGCTTCTACCGCTACGGCCTGATGGTGAACCCGGCTCTTCGCATCTACAAGCCGTGGCTCGACCCCACGTTCGTCGACGAACTCGGCGGCCGCAGCGAGATGAGTGAGTTCCTCACGTCACGCAAACTGCCGTACCGCGCGAGCAAGGAGAAGGCATACAGCACGGATGCGAACATCTGGGGTGCCACGCACGAGGCGAAGCTCCTCGAGGAACTGAACACGGGCATGGAGATCGTCGAGCCCATCATGGGGGTCGCGCACTGGCGCGATGACGTGGAGATCCGGACCGAGGAAGTCACCGTCGCGTTCCACGAGGGCTTCCCCGTGGCCATCAACGGCCGAGAGTTCGCGACGCGGGTGGACCTCGTCATGGAGGCGAACGCCATCGGCGGTCGTCACGGCCTCGGCATGAGCGACCAGATCGAGAACCGCATCATCGAGGCGAAGAGCCGCGGCATCTACGAATCCCCCGGCCTCGCCCTGCTGCACATCGCCTACGAGCGTCTCGTCACCGGCATCCACAACGAGGCCACCATAGAGAACTACCGCACCATGGGACGCCGTCTCGGCCGACTTCTCTACGAGGGCCGCTGGTTCGACCCGCAGAGCCTGATGCTGCGCGAGCCGCTGATGCGCTGGGTGGGAACCCCCATCACGGGGTCCGTCACGCTGAAGCTGCGCCGTGGCGATGACTACAGCATCATGAACACCGAGAGCCCGAACCTCACGTACGCACCGGAGCGCCTCAGCATGGAGCGCGTCGAGGATGCCTCGTTCGGCCCGCTCGACCGCATCGGTCAGCTGACGATGCGCAACCTCGACATCGACGACAGCCGCACCAAGCTGGAGGTCTACCGTTCCGCGGGAACGCTGACCGGCGGCAGCTTGCTGGCCATCGAGGACAAGCGCTGACACAAGCCGGCGATGAGCGCCGCGCGCCGCGGCATCTCGTCGAGGACAACATGCTCGTCCGCCGAGTGTGCCCCGCCACCGACGGCACCGAGACCGTCGAGAGTCTGCACCCCGACTGCGGCGGTGAAATTGCCGTCACTGCCGCCGCCGACAACGACTCCCTCGAGCGAGGCGAACCCCGCCTCGCCCGCCACCGACGTTGCGATCTCGAAGAGCACCGCGGCGGCTGACTCGTGCATGGGCGGCCGGCCGATCCCGCCGAGCAACTCGATGGTGGTGCCCGGGACCGACGTCGTCAACGCCGCCATTGCGGCTTCCACGCGGGGCTTCTCGTCGGGCACGGCGACACGGACGTCGACATGGCACGACGTGAGCTCCGGCACGACGTTGTCCGCTGTTCCGGCCGACGCGAGCGTCGGCGTCACCGTGGTGCCGCGCGAAGGATCAGCGATCGCCACGATCTGCGGGATCAGGTTCGCGAGCTCGACGAGCGAGTTGATGCCCTTCTCCGGCTCGAGCCCCGCGTGCGACGCGCGACCGTGGATGCGCACCTCGAAGGTGCCGGTCCCCTTGCGGCCGGTCTTCAGCGCGCCGCCGTCGGCACTCGGTTCCAGCACGAGCACGGAACCACACGCCAGCGCGCGCTCCTCGATGAGTGCACGCGACGCCTTCGAACCAATTTCCTCGTCCGCGGAGAGGAGGATCTCCACGTGCGACCTGTCGGCGAGTGACGCCACGCCGTGGATGGCCTGCACGATGCCTGCCTTCATGTCGAACACCCCTGGGCCGGTGGCGACGCCGTCCGACACCGTGAACGGGCGTGACGCGAGCGTCCCGAGCGGGTGCACCGTGTCGTGGTGACCGAGGATCAGCACGCGGGGTTCCCCGCCGCCGCGCCAGTGGATGTGCGGGCCAACCGGGGAATCAATGAGTTTCGGGGCAGACCCGAGCAGCCGCACCATCAGGCCGCTGATGAGCCGCGCGTGCACGGTCAGCTTGTCGATGTCACGCGACGGGGACTCGGCGGTCACGAGCGAACCCAGGTCCTCCACCATGGAGGCAAGGTCGAACGTCGCCGGTGTTGTCATGACATGAATCGTGGCACGGTTCAGCGCTCGAACACGGTCTCAATTGCCGTGGCCGGGTCGGCGAGCACCCCGGGGAGCGGCTCCACGCCGAGACCCGGACCAGTGGGAACGGAAAGGCAGCCGTCGACGAGCACGAAGGGCTCGGTGACGTCCCGCACGAAGTAACGCGAGCTGGCCGACAGGTCGGGCGTCATGGTGCAGGCGGGATTCGTGGCGAGCGCAAGACACCCCGCACGGCCGATCCCCGACTCCAGCATCCCGCCGATCCATGCATCGATGCCGTTCTCGGCACAGAGACGCAGGATCGCGGTGGCCTGGTGGAAACCGCCGACGCGCGACGGCTTCACGTTGATCACGGAGCACGCGGCCGATGCGATCGCGTCCATTGCGTCCGTGACCGTCTCCACGGATTCATCAAGGCACACGGGGGTCGCGATGGCTCTCGACAGTTTCGTGTGGCTGGCAAGGTCGTTGTGCGCGAACGGCTGCTCGATGAGACCGATCCCGTGTGAATCGAGGAACGAC
>JBEGJV010000017.1:0-26865 GCA_041184385.1 Actinomycetota bacterium | reverse complement strand
GACTTCGAGAAGTACCCGAGGGACATGGACGCGGATGCGGCCCTCGCCACGGCCGCCGGGGTGTCCGTCCTGTACGCACCGTCGGCCGATGACATGTACCCGCCGGGCTTCGACACCACGGTCCATGTCGAGAACACCGCCGCGCCACTCGAGGGTGCTGGCCGGCCAGGACACTTCGACGGGGTGGCCACGGTCGTCTGCAAGTTGCTGCACGCGGTGGAGCCCGACGTTGCCCTCTTCGGACGCAAGGACTACCAGCAGCTCGCGGTCGTGACCCGCATGGCGCGGGACCTGGACATGGGGGTGGAGATCATCGGTGTCGACACCGTTCGTGAGTCCGACGGTCTGGCCCTGTCCAGCCGGAACGTCCGCCTCACGGCCGAACAACGCGCACAGGCACCCGCGATCCACGCCGCCCTCTCGCACGCCCGTGCTTCCCTCAGCCGGGGATTGTCTCCCGACGAGGTGCGACGTGTGTTCAGCGAGCAACTAGATGCTGTTCCGGGCGCGCGCGTCGAGTACGTGTCCGTGGCCGATGCCGGGACGCTCCAGGAACTCGATTCCCTCGACGGGCCGGCCATCATCAGCTGCGCGGTGTGGTTCGGGGATGTCCGCCTCATCGACAACGTCCCCGCGCCATGAACGTGTTCACGTTGCTCCGAAGGGAGAAGAAGGAGCCCAGGAAGACCAGGCGGGACAAGCGAGAGGAGACTCGGGACGGCTGGCCCCGTTCGCTGTGGCGCGACACCAACCGCAGGTTCTTCTTCCAGTCACCGGCGGTCGACCTTGATGCCGATGTCCTCATTGTCGGTGCGGGCTTCAGCGGACTGTGGACCGCGGCTCACCTGAAGATGTCCGACCCCGGGCTCAACATCGTCGTCATTGACGCGCACCAGCCAGGCTTCGGCGCGAGCGGCCGCAACGGGGGTTGGTGTTCCGCTCTCGTGCCCACACCTCCCGACCGGATCGCGGAAGAGACCTCAATCGAAGCGACCGTTGCACTCCAGAGGAGAATGTTCGGTGTCGTTGACGAAATCGGCGCGTTCGTGTCGGAACACGGCATCGATTGCGACTGGGCGAAGGGCGGATCGCTGACGGTCGCCACGAACGGCGCCCACGCCGGGAGGTTGCGCTCTGACATGGAGAGCCTCAGACAGTACGGATTCGGCGAGGAGGACCTGCGCTGGCTCGGGACCGACGAACTGGCGGGACGCATCGCGGTTAATGGTGCCCTCGGGGCAACGTTCACCCCTCACTGTGCGGCGCTCAACCCATACAGGCTTCTCGATGGACTCGTCCAGTTCGCACTCGACAGCGGGGTGCGCATCTTCGGGGCGACGCGTGTCTTCAAGATCGGGAACGGCTATGCCGAGGCCCGCGGCGAGAACGGTCTTGTCTTCGTGACCAGTCGTCACACCGTCGTTGCCACCGAGGCCTACACCACGAGGCTGCGAAAGCACAAGCGAAGTGTCGTGCCTCTCTACTCCTACGTCGTGGCGACGGATCCGATCCCGGAATCCGTGTGGGCGGAGATCGGGTGGACCGGTCGTGAGACCGTTGCCGACGGCAGGAACATGGTCACGTACGCACAACGCACCGGCGACGGGAGGATCGTGTTCGGCGGCCGGGGCGCGCCGTACAAGTTCGGGAGTGACATTCACTCCGAGCACGACACATCGGACCGCGTCCACTCGAAGATCGTCGACACACTGCATGAGATGTTCCCCCAGACGAGGAACGTGCGCATCTCGCACCGATGGGGCGGACCGCTCGGGGTCCCCCGGGACTGGCACCCCTCTGTCACGTCGAATCCCCTCAACGGCGCCATCCACGTGGGCGGATACGTGGGCGACGGGGTCGCCCTCAGCTACCTCGCAGCACAGGTTGTTGCGGCCCGAATCACCGGGAACCACCCGGAACTGCTCGATCTCCCCATCAACGGCCACACGTCACGGAAGTGGGAGCCGGAGCCTTTGCGTTGGCTCGGCATCAACGCCGGACTGCTCGCGACGCGACTCGCTGACAGAAGAGAGCGGCGCACCGGACGTCAGTCACGGGTGCTCAACGCATTCATGAAATTGTTCTGATCAGCGGTGCAGTCCCGCGTCGGTCTGCTTCACGCGCAGGCGCACCGTGTAGCCCGAATCACCGCTCAGGATTCCCGACCGTGAGAACAGCCGTCCTGACTGCCAGTTGGACAACCCGAGTTCGGGCCGCAGCAGTGCGAACTGACCGTCCACCCACCGCGTGAACCCGTCGCCGACGAACGGCGCGTTGCACTTCCTCCACACCGTCTCGTGATCCTCGGCAGACCCGGACACGCACGAGACGATGAACTGCGGGCTGTGATCGTTGAACAAATCTGCTGCAGCGGCGACGTCGTCGACAAGGACAACGTGAAACTCCGGCGTCTCTTCCCACTCGAATTCGAGGCCGAGCCGGTCGACGGCGCCGGCGGTCACACGCGGCTCGGTGTGTTCGCCGTCGGCTCGCCGCACGGTGATCTCCTCTGCCGACCCGCACATCCCGAGAGCATCCCCCACGGCGTGGACCCGCGCGCGCAGACCCCTGCGGGCTGCAGCCCGGTCGGCGCTGGCCATGACGACCGGGACCAGTTCTTCCGCGCGGCTGCGGACGACCGCGACAACATTGAGCGTGTTGCACACCTTCCGGTCGAGCGAGTGCTCGACGACTTGTGAGAGTCGTTCGGGGTCAGCAGAAGCTCCGACAATCATCCACGCACCCCCGGTGCCGTGGAGACTGACGGGAATCCCGCTCTGCTGGGCGATCGCGCCCAGTTCGGCGACAGCCGGACCCGATCCCCGCGCGACGGCCAGCGACAGCCTGCGGTCGGAGAACAGCGCCCAGCCGGCTGCGTGTTCGGGCGAATCAAGGAGAGCAACGCACCCCTGCGGGAGTCCAGCGTCGGCGATGGCCGGTACGACCACGAGCTCCATCAACGCCCGAGCTGTGCCGAGTGCATCACTCCCGATGCGGAACACGACCGTGTTCCCCCCGCGCAGCACACCCGTGGCATCCGCGAACACGTTCGGCCGTCCCTCGAAGACGAAGCCGATGACACCGAGTGGTGCGCGCTCCTCCGTCACGGTCCAACCACCGTGGTCGACGGTCGCACCAACCGCGGCGGAGGGGCTGCTGTCGCGCCACATGTGCAGCGCCTCGACCATACCCTTGCGCATCGATTCGGAGAGGACGAGACGCGTCGTGCTGCGCGACCGCGCCGTGGCGGACGCGACATCAGCCTTGTTCGCTTCCGCGATGCGCACGAACACCTCGTCATCAGCGAGGAGTCCCGCCGCAGTGGCGAAGAACCGCGTCACCTGGTCCTGGCTGACAGTCGACATCGCCGCGAACGCATCAACTGCCGCATCCATCGAGTCGCGAACGAGCCAGGCAACCCGGGACGGGATCCGCCGGATGCTCCCGGACGACGCAACGCCGAGAACACTGTCGCCGGGTTCGAGAGAACCAGCGAACTCCGCATCGACCGTGAGCATGGTTGTCCCGACGAGGACGCGGTCACCCGCGCGGGGCACGTAATCGGAAGTCACCCGCCTATTCTTCCCCACGTGAGCGACAACACAGCAGACCGATTGTTCTTCCGCCAGCTCCTGTCCGGACGGGACTACGCGCAGGGAAACCCGATGGCACAGCAGATGGTGAACTTCACATATGCCATCGGGGACCGCGGGACCGGCGAGTGCATCCTCGTGGACCCCGCATACGCGGTGCAGGACCTGACCGACATGGTGGAAGCCGAGGGCATGAGGGTCACGGGAGTGCTCGCAACCCACTACCACGCCGACCATGTGGGGGGTTCGATGATGGGACACACGATCGAGGGTGTCGCTGCCCTGCTCGAGCGGGGATCCGTGCCGATCCATGTCAACAAGCACGAGGTTCCGTGGGTCACCAGGACCACCGGCCTCGCGGAGTCAGACCTGGTCGCACACGAATCGGGAGACATCGTGAAGGTCGGCGAGATCGACATCACCCTGGTGCACACTCCGGGCCACACGCCGGGAAGCCAGTGCTTCCTCACCCTCGGGTGCCTCGTCTCCGGCGACACGCTCTTCCTCGATGGGTGCGGACGCACCGACCTTCCGGGCAGCAACCCCGAGCAGATGTACGAGAGCCTCTCCCTCCTCGCGGGACTGCCCGACGACACCGTCGTGCTGCCCGGACACCGGTACTCGGAGGCCCCCGCGGCACAGATGGCTGACGTGCGGACGAACAACTACGTTTTCAAACCACGCAGCAAGGAGCAGTGGATGATGATGTTCGGGCACTGAGCCCGCCATCAGTGGGTCGCAGCGGCGATGACCGCGCTCAGACCCGACGCGAACATCAGACCTAGCACCAGACGGCGGAACCTCTCGCCCTGGACGTGCGGGGCGACCCGCGCACCCATCCACTGCATCAACAGCACGACCGGGACCGCGGCGGCGGCCGCGACCGCGGCGTCGTGGCGCACTTTCCCTGCGATCAGGAACAACGTGAGTGAGACAACGTTCGAGTACACGAACACACGGGAGATCGTTCCGCGGAAGACGTGCGGTTCGTAACCGCGCGCCTGCAGCAGGAACACCACGGGCGGACCGTTCGTTGACACCGACGTGTTGAGCACACCGCTGACCGCACCGAGAACGAACTCGTCCCTTCGCGATGCATGGTCCAGCGTGAATCCCCGTGCGAGGAGAAGGCCCGCGAGGATGACCACCACGCCCACGGCGAGACGCAGTTGGTTCGCGGACCCCATCACGAAGAGAACGAGCCCGACGGGCATCCCCACGCACGCGCCGGCGAACACCCTGTGGGCGACGGCAGTGTCACAGTGCTCCCGCTCCGTCCACGCCTGCGCGGCCGTGGTGTACATGGCCAGCAGGGTCGAGATGATCACGCCCTCCTGCGGGGAGAGGAACAACGACAGAAGCGGAACGACGATCAGGCCGAAGCCGAAGCCGGAGATCTTCTGCACGAACCCGGCGCACCCCACGACGGCCAGCACACCGAGAAACTGCACCAGTGTCATCGTCAGAGACCGAGCGACTCGAGGGCGTCCGCGAACACCCGCGTGTGGTGATCCACGTCGGCCTGCTCATGGGAGGGACAGAACAGCGCCATGTTGTGGAACGGGGTCAGCAACACACCCCTGTTGAGTGCGAACAGGTGCATGTAGGACTCGAGGTCCGGGTCGGCGGCGGCTGAAGCATCCGCGCCGTTCCTCGGCACGGGACAGAACCAGTACTCCGCACGCGCCCCGAGTTGCTGGACGTGCCAAGGAAGGCCCTTCGCTTCGTACGACTGACGAACACCCTCGGACCATTTCGTCGCAAGGGGGATCATCACATCGAAGTCCTCCTCCCGCAGGTTCGACTCCAGGGTCGCCCGTATGGCTGCCATCGCCAGCGCATTGCCGGTGAGGGTCCCGCCCACCCCGGAGACGTCCACCGAGTCTCCTGCCATCATCTGCTCGAGTCGTTGTGCGACTGCTTCAGTCATCCCGTACACGGCTGCAGGCATCCCGCCCGCGATCGGCTTCCCGATCACGAAGAAATCAGGCTCGAGGCCCCACTTCCTCGTGCAACCGCCCGGACCGGCACAGATGGTGTGCGTCTCGTCGATGACGAGCAGCACACCGTGCCGTCTGGTCACCTCGCGCACCGCGGCCATGTACCCGTCATCCGGCAGGACGATGCCGATGTTCGTGAGGGCCGGCTCCATCAACAAGCACGCGACATCACCGTGGGAGAGCGCCGAATCCAGCGCGGCGATGTCATTGAACGGCACGACGCGCGTCGTGTGCGACACGTCGAATGCCGGTCCGATCGCGCCGGGGCGTGGCACCACGTTTCCGGACCCGTCCAGAACGGCGAGGGTCTCGTCCACGGTCCCGTGGTAGCACCAGTCGATCACGGCGATCCTCGGTCTCCCGGTCAGTGCCCTCGAGAAACGAAGCACGAAACGGTTCGCATCCGTGGCCGTCATCGCGAACTGCCACTTCGGCAGACCGAACCTCCGCGCCAGTTCCCGGGCCACCCAGATCGAGTCCTCACTCGGCATCATCGTCGTGATCCCGCGGGCGGCTCGGTCGTGGAGAACGTCTGCGACATGTGCCAGTCCGTGCCCTGTCATGGCCCCCGTGTCACCGAGACAGAAGTCCACGTACTCGTGCCCGTCCACATCCGTGAATCGAGCGCCACGGGCGTCCTCGAAGAACAACGGGAACTCTCCGGGCCAACGTGCCATCCATGGCATCGGGACCCCCGACAACAATCCCTCGCGGGCGTCCCGAGCGAGCGTCCCGGACCTGGGGTGCAGACGGGCGAAGAGTTGCGTCTCCTCGGCGTGGCGGGACGCAAGAGTGGCTCTGTCGATCTTCATGCTCGGGAGGCAACCCTAGGTTTCGGTCTCCGCTCCGCCGAGGATTCCCAATGAAGACAAAGGTCTCGGCTTTACATTTCGTACACTTTGACCCGTGAGGACGGACCGACACCCCCAGGACCTGAGGGTCAACGGTGGCCGTCTGCTGGATCGTCTCCATGCCCTCGCAGAGGTCGGCCAGATCCCCGGCGGCGGATGCGCCCGGCTGGCGCTCACGGATGATGACAAGGCCGGCCGCGACCTAGTGGTGTCCTGGATGAAGGACTTGGGGCTCGAAGTGACTGTCGATGTCGTCGGGAACGTCGTCGGAACGTGGAACGTGGGCAGCGGCTCCCCAGTGATGACCGGCTCTCACATCGACACCGTGAGAACCGGTGGCAAGTACGACGGGAACTACGGAGTGCTCGCGGGGCTCGAGGTCATCCAGTCCGTCCAGGAGTCGGGTCACGTGCCGCCGCGGCCCCTGGCAGTCGCCTTCTTCACGAATGAGGAAGGGGCACGCTTCGCCCCCGACATGATGGGCTCGCTCGCATTCGTCGGCGGCAGCCCGGTGGAGACGGTGCTCGACACGGTGGGCATCGACGGCGCACGGGTCGGTGACGAACTCGACCGCATCGGGTACTCGGGATCTATTCCCTGTCCCCGGATTGCTCCCCATGCATTCGTCGAACTGCACATCGAACAGGGCCCCGTGCTGGAGCAGCAGAACAAGACCATTGGTGTCGTCACAGGGGTGCAGGGAATCAGCTGGCAGGAAGTGACCATCACGGGGCAGTCGAACCATGCAGGGACCACGCCGATGAACCTGCGCCACGACCCCGCCTACGCAGCGTCCAACATCGCCGTCTTCCTGCGCGACCTCGCCGCCCGGTTCGGCGGTCACCAGGTCTGCACCGTGGGCAAGATCGACCTCCACCCGAATCTCATCAATGTCGTGCCCGCAACTGCCACCCTCACGCTCGATGTCCGCAACACCGACGAGAACCTGCTGCAGGCGGCCGAACGTGAGATAGCGCAGCATCTTGATGATCTCGCCGCTCGCGAGGGTGTCACCATCACCACGCGCCCGCTCGCTCGCTTCGAACCGGTCGAGTTCGACGCGGACGTGACATCGCTCATCGAGGAGATCGCGTCGGCCCACGGACACACGCACATGCGGCTCCCGAGCGGGGCCGGCCACGACGCCCAGATGCTCGCGCGGGTGTGCCCCACGTCGATGATCTTCGTTCCCAGCCACAAGGGCATCAGCCACAATCCGGCAGAACACACCGACGCGGACCAACTCGTCGCCGGATGCGATGTGCTCCTGCATGCTCTTCTCTCGCTCACCCACCCGGAGGTAGGTCAATGAGTCGCATCATCACGGTCGGGGCGGCACAGCTCGGCCCGATCCAGAAGGACCACTCGAGAGAGAGCGTCGTGCAGAGACTGGTCTCGCTCCTGCGCCAGGGAGCCTCCGCCGGCTGCGACCTCGTCGTCTTCCCCGAACTCGCACTCACCACGTTCTTCCCCCGGTGGTTCGTCGACGACATCACGACGGCCGATCACTGGTACGAGCGCCAGATGCCGTCACCCGTCACGCAGCCATTGTTCGATGCAGCGCGCGAACTCGGTGTCGGTTTCTGCCTGGGCTACGCGGAACTCACCGATGACGGCCACCGCTTCAACACGCAGATCCTGGTGGAGAAGGACGGGAGCGTCGTCGCCAAGTACCGCAAGGTGCACATTCCCGGTCACGAGCACCACGAGCCGGACCGGCCCTTCCAGCACGCGGAGCGGTACTACTTCGAGCCGTCCATGGAGGGCTTCGGGGTGTGGAAGGCATTCGGTGGCCGCATCGGGATGATGATCTGCAACGACCGCCGTTGGCCGGAGACGTACCGCGTGATGGGGCTGAAGGGCGTGGAGATGATCCTCTGCGGGTACAACACCCCGATCCATTACGTGCCGGACCCGAGCCAGGACATCCTGCAGGGTTTCCACAACGCTCTCGTGATGCAGTCGGGCGCGTACCAGAACGGCACGTGGGTGGTCGGCGTCGCCAAGGGCGGCGTCGAGGAGGGCGTCGACAGCCTGGGGCAGTCGATGATCGTCGCACCGTCCGGCCAGATCGTCGCGCAGGCACTGACCACGGACGACGAGCTCATCTTCGCGAAGTGCGACCTCGACTGGTGCGCGCGGTACAAGGGCACTCTCTTCGATTTCGACCGCTACCGCCGCCCCGAGGTGTACGGCAACATCACCGCCCAGCGCGGGGTCATCCTGGACTGACATGTCGACCGTCACGAAGGGCCTGGTGTGTTCGCACCACCATCTGTATTCCGCGCTCGCGCGCGGTATGCCGGCTCCCCCGTCGACCCCGGATTCCTTCCTCTCGGTGCTGGAGCAGGTGTGGTGGCGGCTCGACGCAGCCCTCGATCTCGACATCATCTACTGGTCGGCGGCCCTCGGTGCCGCCGAGGCCCTGCTGAACGGCACGACCGCGATCATCGACCATCACGAATCACCCAACGCCATCGAGGGAAGCCTGGACACCATCAAGGAGGCGTGCGACATGGTCGGGGTGCGCACCAACCTCTGTTACGGCGTGACGGACCGGTGGGACGGGGATCGCATGTCATCGGGGGTCGACCCGTCATCCGCGATGACCGGCGCGGCCAGGCGCGGACTGGCGGAGAACGAGAGGTTCCTGCGCGGTGGCGGCAGGGGCATGGTGGGCGTGCATGCTGCGTTCACCTGCAGCGACGAGACTCTCGAGCACGCTGCCGGACTGGCTGCGGATCTCGGCACCGGCGTGCACATCCACGTGGCCGAGGGACCCGACGACGCCGATGCGGGGCGGCGTCTCGAGCCTCTCTCCACCGACGACTGGTTGCTCGTGCACTGCGTCCATCTCGACAGGCCCCTGCGCGGGACGATCGCCCACAACCCCCGCTCCAACATGAACAACTCGGTGGGTTACGCGCACCCAGCGCGGCGCGCGAACACCGTGGTGCTCGGCACCGACGGCATCGGGGCCGACATGCTGGAGGAGGCACGTCTCGCGTACGTCAGATTGCGCGAGGCCGACATCACCGGCACACCCGAGACTGCGTGGACATGGTTGGAGAACGGCGAGTCATTCTTCCCCGAGGTCGCGGACGACACGGTCGAGTGGTCCTACGACCATGCCGACAGTCCGTGGCACGTGGCCTTCACGCCGGGTGTGCGCGCCGTCAACGTGGCGGTCGACGGGCATCCAGTCGTCCGGAACGGCGAACCCATTCATTTCGACCTGCAGGAAATCCGCTCGAAGGCTGCCGAGGCAGCCTCACGACTCCATTCCCGATTGTGAGCCCAAAATGTCCGTACTGACACCGACCACCATCTCCGATGCGGCTGCTTCCCTCGCCGCGCACCCCGACGCACAGATTCTCAGCGGCGGCACCGACTTCATGGTGGAGGTCAACTTCAACCACCGCAAGCCGTCGACAGTCGTCGCCCTGGGCGGCATCGAGGAACTGCGCCGGTGGAGCAACGACGGCACGTCCGTGTTCATCGGCGCGGGGGTCACGTGGCAGGACATCGAGACAGGCCCCATCTCGGCACTTCTCCCCGCCCTCGCCGAGGCTGCACGCACCGTCGGCTCGCCGCAGATTCGCGCCGCCGGCACCATCGGCGGGAACCTCGGAACCTGCTCGCCCGCGGGAGACGGTCTCCCGGTTCTTGCAGCCCTCGAGTGCAACATCCATCTGGTGTCGCCGCGCGGTGAGCGAATAGTGCCGTTCGCGGACTTCATGGTGGGGCCCAAGCGGAACTCGAGAGCTGCCGACGAGATCATCACGGGTGTCGCGGTGCCGGTGCCAGACGGGTACCAGGGCTACGCGAAGGTCGGCGTCAGGAACGCAATGGTGATCTCCATCGCCAGCGCGTGCCTCGTGATCCACGACAACAAGGTGCGCGTCGCACTCGGCTCCGTCGGTCCGACGATCATCAGGGCCACCGGGGCCGAGCAGTGGCTCGACCAGCTGCAGGCAGTACCCGGACGCGCCGTCTCCCCCGCTGTCGCCGCCGAGTTCGGCCGCCGTGTCGCCGACGAGGCACGACCCATCGACGACCACCGATCGACAGCCGACTACCGCCGGCACGCAATTTCAGTCATCACCCGCCGCCTTCTCGAACGGAGCGCACAGTCATGAGCAACAACGAGATCTACACACTCACGGTCAACGGGGAGACCCGCGAGGTACGCGACGCATGGGTCGGCGAGAGCCTGCTCTACGTGCTACGGGAACGTCTCGGCCTACCGGGGGCGAAGGGGGCCTGTGAACAGGGTGAGTGCGGCAGTTGCACCGTTGTCATCGACAACCGTGCGGTCTGCAGCTGCCTCGTGCTCGCGGCTTCCGCCACGGGCAAGGAGATCGCCACGGTGGAGGGACTCAACCCGGACGGCTCGCTGACCGACGTCCAGCAGGCATTCATCGACGAGGGTGCGGTGCAGTGCGGGTTCTGCACACCCGGACTCGTGGTCGCGGTGCACGGCTTGCTCGAGCGCAACCCGCATCCCGACGAGCTGGAGGTCAAGGAAGCACTCTCCGGGAACATCTGCCGCTGCACCGGGTACGGTCGCATCTTCGCCGCTGTCGACAAGGTGATCGCCGACCGCAACGGGGGTGCACGATGAGCTCGGTCGCCACACGCAGGGACACTCTCGGCGCGAACGCCCTGCGCCCCGACGGAATCGCAAAGGTGCGCGGTGAGTTCGGCTTCACGGGCGACCTGTGGCACGACGGCATGCTCTGGGGGGCGACGCTTCGTTCGCCGCACCCGCACGCGCGCATCATCTCGTTCGTGACGACGCCGGCACTCCTCATCCCCGGCGTCACGGCGGTCGTCACCGCGCGTGACGTGCCGGGCCAGATGAACTACGGCCTCATCGCGGAGGACCAGCCGGTCTTCGCATCGGTTGTGGTGAGGTACATGGGTGAACCGGTGGCGGCTGTTGCCGCTGACCACCCGGAGACGTGCCGCCGGGCGCTTGCGGCGATCGTTGTCGAGTACGAGGTACTCGCACCGCTCTGGGACCCGGAGAGGGCCATCGACGGGTCGGCAGAGCCGATCCATCCCGACGGCAACGTCTTCCGCACGCAGAAGATCGTCCACGGCGACCCGAACGCCCGCGGCGAGGTCACCGTCGAGGGCGAATACGTGATCGGCATGCAGGACCAGGCCTTCCTCGGCACCGAGGCGGCCCTCGCGATTCCCGACCACGACGGTGGCGGCGTCGAGGTGTACGTGGCGACCCAGTGGCTGCACGAGGACCAGAAGCAGATGGCGAAGTGCCTCAACCTTCCCGCAGAGAAGGTGCGGTTGACCCTCGGCGGCGTCGGCGGCGCGTTCGGCGGCCGCGAGGACCTGAGCCTGCAGGTGCACACCGCACTGCTCGCCCTCCACACGGGCCGGCCCGTGAAGATGCAGTACGGCCGCGAGGAATCCTTCTTCGGGCACATCCACCGGCATCCCGCGAAGGTGTGGATGAGGCACCATGCACGCCGCGACGGGACAATCGTGAACATCGAGGCAAGATTCGTGTTCGACGGCGGCGCGTACGCTTCCACCTCCTCCGCCGTCCTTCTGAACGGCATCACGCACACGCAGGGCCCGTACAAGTGCCCGAACGCATCGGTCATCGGACATGCGGTGCGCACCAACAACCCTCCGTGCGGCGCCATGAGGGGTTTCGGTGTCGTGCAGGCGTGCTACGCGCACGAGAGCCAGATGGACAAGCTCGCCGCGGCATTGGGCATGTCACCCGTTGACATACGCGTGAAGAACGCGATGGAGACCGGTGACGTCATGATCACCGGGCAGGTCATGGACAGCGTCGCCCCGGTGGTGGACTGCATCCGCCAGACGGACGCCATCCCCCTACCCCCCGACATGCCGGCTGACCCCCACGAACTCGAACTGCCCGGCGGCTCCGGACTCACGAGCGACCGTCGCCACATCAAGCGCGGCATCGGATGGGGCGTCAGCATCAAGAACATCATGTACAGCGAGGGCTTCGACGACTTCTCCACGGCACGTTGCAGGCTCTCTGACGGCGTCGTCACGCTGAAGTTCGCCACCAGCGAGGTGGGACAGGGCTTCGTCACGCTTGCCCCGCAGATCGCACGGACGGTTCTCGGCGTCGACGACGTCATCATCGACACGATCGACACCGGGGTCGGTTCGGCCGGCTCCACGTCGGCGTCCCGGCAGACATGGATGAGCGGCGGCGCCGTGAAGGGTGCGTGCATGCTGGTGCAACAGAAGCTGCTGGAGCATGTCGCGCGCGAGCACTCGGTTGACGCGTCGAGCCTCTCGGTCGTCGACACCGAGATCGTCAACTCTGCAGGGACTCTGCGTATCTCCGTTGCTGACGCCACACGTGGCGTGTCTTTCGACGAGACCTACGAGCACCACCACCGACCGACCGAGGACCTCGACGAGAACGGCCAGGGCGACTGCCATGTTGCCTTCGCGTTCGTGGCCCACCGCGCGGTTGTCGACGTGGACGAGGAACTCGGGCTCGTGAAGGTGGTGCAGATCGCCACGGCCCAGGACGTGGGCGTGGCGTTGAACCCGCTCTCCGTCATCGGACAGATCGAGGGCGGAATTGCCCAGGGTCTCGGTCTCGCCGTGATGGAGGAGATCATCGTCACCGAGGGACGAGTGCGCAACCCGAGCTTCACCGATTACCTGCTGCCGACCACCCTCGACGCACCCGTCGTCGAGGCGCGGATGATCGAGCAGTTCGAACCGCTGTCGCCGCTCGGGGCAAAGGGAGTCGGCGAGCCCCCGTGCATCTCCGTCACTCCGGCCATTGCGAACGCGATCCGCAACGCAACAGGCAGGGTCATCGACCGCGTCCCCGTTCGCCCGCAGGACATCTGCCTCTAGGGGTCAGGACCCGAACACGCGGCGCGTGTACTCGTTCCGGAACGTCCGGTCCGGGTCGAGCCGGTCGCGCATCGCGATGAAATCGTTCCATCGTGGGTACAGGCGCGACAGTTCGTCAGATTCCCTGAAGTGCAGCTTGCCCCAGTGCGGCCGCGCGTCGTGCCCACGCAGGATGTCCTCGACGTCGCGCATGAAGGGCTCGTGCTCCATCCCCTTGAAGACATGGACGGCGATGTATGCCGAAGTCCGTCCGTGCGCGGTGGACAGCGGGATGTCGTCGCCGGCGGTGAACCGGACCTCCACCGGGAAGTTCAGTTTGTATCCCTTTCGGTCGACCATGGCACGGATCTCGTTCAGCGCAGGGCCGACGGCGTCGTACGGCATCGCCTGCTCCATCTCGTAGAACTTCACGAGACGCGGACTGGCGAAGATCCGGAAACTGTCGTCGCTGTAGGTGCGCTCTCCTGATGCGGGCAGCGCCTTCGCGAGGCGAGGGATCGCGGACGGGACCATCCGGCCGGCCACGCACACCGCACCGAACGCGTAGTTCTCCATGAACGTTTTCTCGAACCACCCGCGCACCCTCGGCAATGGCTCCTTCGGACCGTCGTGTCGGTTGTTCCGTTTCGTGAGCGCCCACCCGGTGTGCGGCACCCAGAAGAACTCGAAATGGTCGTTCGACGAGACGAGTTCGTCGATGCCCGAGAGGACGGCATCGACGCGCATCGGCATCTCGGTGGCCCGCAACAGGAATGCTGGCACGACAGACAACGTGCACTCGGTGATGACCCCCAGCGCGCCGACGCTGACCCGTGCCACATCGAGGACGTCGGGGTTGTTGTTTGCGTCGCAGGAAACGATGTTGCCGCGGCCGTCCACCAGGCGCATGCCCCTGACCTGGGTCGCCAGTCCGCCCACCTTCACGCCCGTCCCGTGGGTGGACGTCGAGATCGCCCCTGCGACCGTCTGGTAGGCGATGTCACCGAGGTTCGGCAGCGCGAGGCCCTCCGCATGGAGCAGCTCGTTCAGTCTCCACAAGGGGGTCCCGGCCCCGACCGTGACCGTCATGTTCGCGCGGTCGATGCTGCGGATGCCGGAGAGTGCCCCCACCTTCATCATCAGGTCGTCGGAGACGGCAGCGGCAGTGAAACTGTGACCCGAGGCCGCCACCCGTACGGCCCTGCCGCTCGCGTGTGCCGCAGCAACGATCTCGGCCACGCGGGCCTCGTCAGCGGGGTTCTCGATGCTCTCGGGTCGGGCGACCTGGTTGCCCGCCCAGTTGGTCCACTTCACGGGCCAATTCTGCCCCACAGCAGCTGGTCCGCAGGGACCCGGCCCGCTCCCCGACTGGGCCCTCCGCCCGCCCGAAGGCATAGGGTGAGGCAAACGACTTCAACGGAGGCTGAACGTGACCGCTACCCAGGTCCCCCACGTCAATTACCTCGTGCTCGGTGACAAGCCGCACCTCGAGGCCAACGAGTGCACGAACTGCAAGGCGCGCTTCTTCGACCGGCGCAACGCCTGCGCGAAGTGCTTCCAGACCGACTTCAAGAAGGTCAACATCGCCACCGAGGGCATCGTCCGCTCGTTCACGATCGTCACGTTCGCCTCGCCGGGAGTCCCGGTTCCCTTCGTCGCCGCCATCGTGGACTGCGGCGGCACCAGTGTCCGGGGAAACCTGATCAACGTCGACCCCACCCCGGAGAAGGTGTCCCTCGGCATGAAGGTCAAGCTGGCCACCTACTCGCTCGGAACGGACGACAACGGGGCCGAGGCCATCGGCTTCGGGTTCGAACCCGCCTGATTCACCATCCCATCAATCGAACCAACTAGAACTACGGAAGAAAGTCAAGGAGAACACCATGGCAACAGATGACATCTACATCCTCGGAATCGTGATGACGAAGTTCGGGAAGCATCCGGACAAGGACACCGTCGACCTCGCGTCGGAAGCCGTCATGGGCGCGCTGAAAGACGCAGGCGTGACGATGGCCGACATGGGCATCCTGGCGGCGGGTTGCCTGATGGGTCAGGGCGGCATCGGCCAGCAGATCCAGAAGCAGGTCGGCCAGACCGGCATCCCGGTGTACAACGTGTCGAATGCATGCGCCACCGGCGCAACCGCACTGCGCACCGCGATCATGGCCATCAAGGCCGGCGAGACCGACATGGGACTCGCGGTCGGTGTGGAGAAGCTCGCGGGAGTCGGCCTGCTGGGCGCACGCCCCGCGTCGACCTCCAAGGAATGGACCCCCTCGGGTCGTTACGGAGCGGTCACCGGGACCGACGGTCGCATCGGCACCGACAACATGCCCGGCACTTTCGCGCAGGTCGGCATGGAGTACGGCCACAAGTACGGTGGCGCAACCTTCGAGGTGTTCGCGAAGATCGCCGAGAAGAACCACGCGCACTCCACGCTGAACCCCATGGCCGCGTACCAGAAGCGCATGACGCTCGACGAGATCATGAACGACGTCATGATCGCCTACCCCAACACCCGCTCGATGTGCTCCGCCAACTGCGACGGCGCCGCCGCGGCAGTGGTGGTCAGCGGGGCGAAGTTGAAGACCCTCTCGAAGGAGCAGCAGCGCCGCGCCATCAAGGTGTCCGCATCGATCCTCACGAGCGACCCGTACCAGGAGGCCTGCCAGGTTCTCCCGGACGTGAACACGCTCACGCGGATCGCAGCCAAGCAGGCCTATGAGCAGGCCGGTGTCGGCCCCGAGGACCTCAACCTCGTCGAGCTGCACGACTGCTTCGCCACGGCGGAACTGGTCCACTACGACAACCTGATGCTCTGCCCCGAGGGTGGCGCAGTTGACTTCTTCAACTCGGGTGCCACCTGGCGCACCGGCAAGACCCCGGTCAACGTGTCGGGCGGTCTCGAGTCGAAGGGTCACCCGATCGCTGCCACCGGCATCGCGAACATCTGGGAGATCTGCCACCACCTGCGCGGTGAGGCGGGAGACCGCCAGATCGAGGGTGCGAAGGTGGGCCTCGCCCACGTCATCGGCCTCGGCTCGGCCTGCGGCATCCACATCCTCGAGAAGTCGGCTCTCTGACCGGACTGCCGCCCATCTCGGGCCATGTCGAGCCTGCCTTCTCGGCAGTGCTCGACGCGTTCAGGAACAACTTCGCCGAGCACAACGAGATCGGCGGTGCCGTGTGCGTCAGCGTCCGCGGGAAGGTGGTCGTTGACCTCGTCGGGGGCTGGCGCGATGTCGCCCGAACCCTGACATGGGAACACGACACCCTCGTCAACGCCTTCAGTGTGGGCAAGGGGCTGACCGCACTCGTCGCAGCGATCCTCGTCGACATGGGCGAACTCTCCTACGACACCGTCGTCCCGCGCGTCTGGCCCGACTTCACCGGTGCCGGCAAGGAGTCCCTCACGTTCGCCGATCTGCTCGGCCACAGGGCAGGACTCCCCGCGGTCCGTCGCACGCTCCCACCGCGCTCGATGTACGACTGGGACTTCATGTGCACCGAACTCGCCGCGACAGAGCCCTGGTGGCAACCCGGTACGGCGCACGGCTACCACGTGAACTCCTTCGGTTTCCTCTGCGGCGAGGTGATGCGCAGGGTCACGGGCCAAACGGTCGGGCAACTGTTCCGTTCCCTGTTGCACGGTCCGCTCGGTGCAGACGTCCATCTCGGCGTACCCGCCGCAGAACACCACCGCATCGCCGAGTTCGAGTGGCCACCGACGGCCCTCACCGAGGTCGACACCACGGGGTTCACCGAACAGCAGCTGCTGCAGTACAGGCGCTGCGCGGAGATCCCCAGCACCAACACGCATGCGTCGGCGCGCGGCGTGGAACGTGTCTACCGCGAGCTCGCCGCAGGCGGGGGTCAACTGGTCAGTGAGTCGACGCTCGCGAGTGCTCTCACCGAAACATCGAACGGACCGGACGTCGTGCTGGAGAGGAACTCGCGGTTCGCCCGGGGCTTCCAGATTCCGCTGCCGGAGCGGGGCTTCGGCCCGAACCCGACTGCCTTCGGGCATTTCGGAGCGGGCGGTTCGGTGGGCTTTTGCGACCCCTCGACCGGAGTCGCCTTCGGCTACGTGATGAACCAGATGGGGCCGCGCTGGCAGAACCCGCGCAACCGCGCCCTGATGGACGCCGTGTTCGCATCGCTCTAACAGTCAGGGACACGACCCCGTGTGGGACGATGGTCGGGTGACGCCGGAAGGAAGCATCAGACCCTCCGAGTTGTTCGCAATCAAGCCATTCAGGCTCCTGTGGGGGAACAGCTTCGTCTTCACGCTCGTCCTCAGCACGCAGAGATTTGCCTTCGTGTGGCTCGTTCTCGGACTCGGCGCCCGTTCCGACATCAGTGGCGTGGTGCTGTTCGTCATGGGAGTGCCGGCACTCCTGATCTCGTTGCCGGTGGGCGTGCTGTCCGACCATTTCAACCGGAGGGTGCTCCTCATCGTCAGTCAGTTGGGGGCACTGTCCATCACCACGGCCACCGCGGTGCTCGTCACGACCGGGACCATCACGATCGCTTGGGCCATCGGCTGCAGCTTCGTCAGCGGCATCTTCATCGCCATCGGCACACCGGTGCGCACGGCCATCGTGCCCTCCCTGGTGCAGCGCGACAAGTTGGTGGGCGCAATTGCCGTGAGCACGATCGGGAACAACATCGCCCTGATCATCGGGCCGGCAACGGCCGGACCAATGATCAAGACGTGGGGCATCCAGGGCGCTTTCTGGTTCCAGGCTGCGCTCTACGGGCTCGGTCTGTTGACTCTCGTCCCGCTCGAATTGCCACCCTCGGCGAATGCCGAACGGCGCAGGCTCCGGGATGAGATCCTCGGCGGGCTCACCTACATCCGCGAGAGCGAGGCAGTACGTTCGTTCTTCATTCTTCTCGGGTGCTCCGTCATCTTCATGATGAGTCCGTGGATTGTTCTCGGTCCGCAGATCGCGAAGGAGCAGGTCGGCGCCACCGGCAGCCAGACCACCCTTCTGTTTGCGCTGCTGGGTGTGGGCCAGCTCATCACTTCACTCGGCATCATGCGTTGGAACCACAGAATCAGGCAGAAGGGTCTCTGGTTCATGTGCGGCCTGTGCTGGGGGTCGAGCGTGCAGGTCCTCCTCGGCCAGTCCTCGGGGTTCATCACGATGGGTCTCTTCCTGTTCCTGTGGGGAATCGGCGGTGGTTTCTACATGAACCTGAACCAGACACTCATCCAGAACAACACACCACCGGCCCTCATGGGCAGGGTCATGGCGATCCAGTCATTGCTCATGTCTGGGCTCGCTCCGGCAGGTGCCCTGTTGGTGGGGTTCATCGCACGACGCGTGGATTCGGCACCTCTCGCCTTCTCCGTGTGCGGTGCCTTGATGCTCGTGTCGAGCGGCTATTTCCTGACCTTCCACCGACACCTGCGACCGATGGCCTGATTCCTCTCAGCGTTCGTTGTGCAGGAGAATGGTGTCGGCGTCGGACCGCGCACTGAGGCGCGACACGCACACCACCACCTTGTTGCCCGGCACGATCATCCCGGCAGATCGCGAGACACTCAATGCGTGCTCGATTGATCGCGCGACGTCGGGGTTGCGCTCCCCGATCCTCGGGTACACCCCGCGGACGATGCTCAACCGCCGTGCCGTCTGCTCGTCGGGGGTCACCGCGATGATCGGGCATGACGGCCTGCATGCGGCGAGGAGCCTTGCCGAGTACCCGGTGTACGTGAGGGCCACGATCCAATCTGCATTGATGCGCTTGGCGAGGGCCGCGGCGGCGGCAGTCACGGCCGCGGTCTCGGGGTTCTCGTCGGCGAACCAGTTCGGCATCTGCAGGTTCCGCTCGGCAACCTCTGCGATGCGCACCATGGAGGACACGGCAAGGGGCGGGTTGTGACCGACCGCCGTCTCCCCCGACAGCATCACCGCGTCGAATCCGTCCCGCACCGCCGCGCTGACGTCGGCCACCTCCGCGCGCGTGGGGCGGGTGGACGTGGTCATCGACTCCACCATCTCCGTGGCACAGATGCTGATGACGCCCATCTTCAGGGCTGTGAGTGCGATCCGGCGCTGCAACGAGGGAAGCTCCTCGTACGGCAGCTCCACGCCGAGATCACCGCGCGCGGCCATGACTCCGTCGCTGACCCTGCAGATCTCCTCCAGGCGTTCGATGGCCTGGGGTCGCTCGATCTTGGAGAAGATCAAGGGTTCCGGCCCGGCGAGCTCGCGCACCCGCACGACATCCTCCGGGTGCTGCACGAACGAGACCGCGATGATCTCCGCCCCGAGTTCGCGCGCCACTGCGATGTCATCGATGTCCTTCGTTGAGAGCACACCTCCGAGGACCTCGGTGTCGGGCAGGTTCACACCCTTCTTCGTGCGCAGCAACCCGCCACGAAGCACGGAAAGCGAGACATCAGTGCCTTGAAGCGCCGTGATTCGGCACTCCAGCCGGCCGTCGTCGAGCAGGACACGGTGCCCGACCTTCAGCCCGAGCGCGTCGGACGACCGAACGCCGGTGTCGAACCCGAGAATGTCGGTGCCAAGAACGAGCAGTTCACCCTCATTGATGGTCCTCTCCGGCCCTGTGTAGCGCATCTTCGGGCCCTGAATGTCCACGAGAATCCCCGTGTCTGGCGAGGCAGCGCGCACGTCCAGGAACTGCCGGCGCAGCTGCTCCGTCGTGAGGTGCGAACAATTGATGCGGATGACGTTCGCGCCCGCCGCGACCAGTGCACGGATTCCTTCGGCCGATCCGCTTGCCGGGCCGATTGTCGCAACAATCTTCGTACGTCTCATGACCCGTAGAACTCTATGTCCCGTGTGTGTGAGAACTCGGGAGCACCCTCACACTGGAATGTTCCACTTTGGCGCCGGTGGGCGTGGGCACAACCACATTGGTGTCGAAGGGGGGACTTGAACCCCCACGCCCTAACGGGCGCCAGCCCCTCAAGCTGGTGCGTCTGCCTATTCCGCCACTTCGACGAGGAATCCTCAGGCTACCGAGAGGTGCTCAGTTAGCCAAGAGGAATGCGAGCGCAATCACCGAGAAGATCCAGATGGTTGCCAGTACAGCCGTGATGCGATTGAGGTTCTTCTCCGCCGCGGCCGACCCGAGGGCAGCCCCGGAGGCGCCACCGAACATGTCGGACAGACCGCCGCCCTGGCCGCTGTGCAGGAGCACTCCGACGATCATGGACAGCATGGACACCACGTTGATGACAACGGTCAGGTACATCACGAAAGTACGCACGGTGGAACAGCCTAACGGCGCACATTGCCCGTTCCCCTGAGGGAAACAGGCGTGGAATCCGGGAAATGGCAGGCAACCTGGTGCCCCGGCGCGATCTCCGAGAGCATCGGTTCCTGTTCGGCGCAGAGGGCCTCAGCGCGCGGGCAACGCGTGCGGAAGCGGCAACCGGACGGTGGGTTGATCGGGCTCGGCACGTCTCCCTGGAGAACGATGCGGTGCCGCTGCCGCTCGACCACGGGGTCCGGACTGGGGACCGCCGACAGCAGGGCTTCGGTGTACGGGTGCGCGGGAACCTCGTGCAGATGCTCGGAGTCTGCGACCTCCACGATCTTGCCGAGGTACATGACCGCGATCCTGTCGGAGATGTGACGAACCACCGAAAGGTCATGCGCGATGAAGAGATACGAGAGCCCCATCTCCTTCTGCAGGTCCTGCAGGAGGTTGATGACGCCGGCCTGGATCGACACATCGAGAGCCGACACCGGCTCGTCGAGAACGAGGAAGTTCGGCTGAAGGGCGAGAGCGCGGGCAATGCCGATGCGCTGGCGCTGCCCGCCCGAGAACTCGTGCGGGAAGCGAGATGCGTGGTCCGCCGACAGGCCGACGAGGGTCAGAAGCTCCGCGACGCGCTCCGCATGATCGGACTTCACCTTGTGGATGTCGAGAGGCTCGGCGATGGCCGATCCCACCGTCAGGCGAGGGTCGAGGGAGGCGTACGGGTCCTGGAACACGATCTGCATCTTCCGGCGCAGTTGGCGCAGGTCCTCGCGGCCCATGGTGGTGAGCTCTGCATTGTCGTAGATGACCGATCCCGACGTCGGCTCGATCAGACGGAGCACGCATCGCCCGATGGTGGACTTCCCGGAACCGGACTCACCGACCAACCCGAGTGTCTGTCCCCTTCCGACCTCGAACGACACATCGGACACGGCATGCACGACCTGGTCAACAGCACGTATGCCGGTCACCGCCTTCACCTTGAATTCCTTCACGAGGTGTTCCACCCGCAGTAGTGCTTCGCTCACTTCGCACCCCCGGCCAGTTCAACAGCCCGTATGCACGCCGTCTGCGTCGACCCCACCTGGACCAGGTCGCTCGGTGCGGATGCGCACGCGTCGGTGGCGTGGGCGCAGCGGGGCCTGAATGCACACCCACTCGGCGGGGAGATCATGTTCGGCGGCGAACCCAGAATGGGCTTCAATCGCTCCTTGTTGTGGGACGGCAGCGACGCGAGAAGTCCCTGCGTGTAGGGGTGGTGGGGCGTGGCGAACATGTCGTTCACCAGTCCGCGCTCGACCGTGTTCCCCGCGTACATCACTTCCACCCGGTCGGCGACTCGCGCGACAACGCCCAGGTCGTGCGTGATGAACACGACCGCGGTGTTGAGCCGCTGCCGCACATTCTCGATGACCTCGAGTATCTGAGCCTGGACGGTGACGTCGAGGGCCGTGGTCGGTTCGTCGGCGATGAGAACGTCGGGGTCGTTGGCAATCGCCATGGCGATCATCACGCGCTGGCGCATCCCGCCCGAGAACTCGTGCGGGTACTGGTTCGCACGCACGTCCGGCTGCGGCAGCCCCACGATGTCGAGGAGCTCGACGGCACGGGCGTGGGCGTCGGCCTTGGACATGTCCTGGTGGGCCTGGATCATCTCCACGATCTGGGCACCGATCCGGTGAACGGGGTTCAGTGCGGAGAGCGGGTCCTGGAAGATCATCGCGATCTTCTTCCCGCGCTGGCTGCGCACCTGCTGTGCGGACACGCCCACCATCTGGGTGCCGACAACGGTCGCGGAACCTGTGACGGTCGCGGACGGCGGGAGCAAGCCCATGATCGACAGGAAGGAGACTGACTTGCCCGAACCCGACTCGCCCACCACGCCGACGACCTCACCGGGAGCAACGTCGAGATTGACCCCACGCACCGCCTGGACGATTCCGGCCGGGGTCTTGAACGACACGCGCAGGTCACGGATCGACAGAACAGGTTCCATCAGCGTCCCCCTCCGTGCTTCGGGTCGAATGCGTCACGGAGTCCGTCACCGATGAAGGACACACACAGGGTGATCAGGAGAAGTGCCGCGAACGGGTAGAGCGCGAGCCACCAATAGCCCGCACGGACCGCCGACTTCGAGCCCGCAACGAGCAAACCGAGGGACGTGGCTCCCGAGCCCGGGTCGGGCCCGTAGCCGAACAACGACAGGGTCGCCTCACTCACGATCGCACCGACGACACCGAGACTGAGGGACACCAGCATCGGGCCGATCGAGTTCGGGAGAAGGTGGCGCAGGATGATGCGCGTGTCGGAGGCACCGAGTGCACGTGCTGCCTCGATGAACTCGCGCTCCTTCAGGGAGAGAACCTGGGCCCGAAGGACCCTGGCCACGCCCATCCAGCCGAAGATCGCGAAAAGGAACACCATGAAACGGACGGAGCTCACCTCGCCCGTGAAGAAGGTGATCCACGAGATCGACCCGAACATGTTGCGGATCACGAGCAGGGCAACGAGGAACGGGAACGCAAGGAAGATGTCCGTGACCCGCATGATGATGTCGTCGAATTTCCCGCCCTTCAGACCGGCGATTGCCCCGACAGCGGCACCGATCGCAAGGGAGAACACCGCAGAGAAGACGCCGATGATGAGCGACACGCGCACGCCGTATAGGACGCGGCTGTAGACGTCACGACCGATGATGTCGGTGCCGAACCATGCGATGCGGGACGGAGGGAGGTTCTGGTTCGGGCCCTTGGAGATGTCGAACACCTGCTCGTTCACCCCGTAACGGGCCGTCACGGGCGACAGCACGACCCAGAGGATGAGGAGTGCGAGGACGAACACAGACAACACCGCTGCCCTGTGGGTGAGGAAGCGTCGGTACGCCAGACGGCCTGGCGAGAGGCTCTCGCTGCTCAGGCCGACCGATGCGTCAGTCAGGGACGGGTCCACGTCAGGCAAGACGGATCCTGGGGTCGAGACGCGCGTAGGCGATGTCAGCGAGAAGGTTGAACACGACCACGGAACCGATGATGATGACCATCCACGGCATCAATTCCGGGAAGTCGCCGTTGCCGTAGGCGACAAGGAAGAACCGTCCCATTCCCGGGTACTCGAAGAGTCCCTCCGTGATGATCAGGCCGCCCACGACGGAGCCGACGTCGAGGAACGCGAGCGTCGTCACCGGGATGAGAGCATTGCGCAGAGCATGGTGCACGAGCACCCGCCGCTCGGAAATCCCCTTGGAGCGTGCCGTGCGCATGTACTCGGAGTTGAGCACGTCGAGGAGGGAGGCCCGCATGTAGCGCGAATAGACGGCGATGCTCTGGATGGAGACCACCACCACGGGCAGCGCCATGTGCTTCAGCATCAGGAAGAGATTGAAACCCTGGTGACCGGCGGGGTACACACCGGACACGGGGAACAGTGCGTAGCCGAACCATTTCTGCCAGTAGACGGCGAAGAGCAACTGGAGCAACAATGCGGACACGAAGGGAGGAACCGCGAGACCGACGAGTGCCCCCGAGTTGACAACGGTGTCGCGAAGTCGACCGGGCCGCAGGGCGGCCGCTATGCCGAGCAGGTTCCCGATGATGATTCCCGTGACGGTGGCGATCAGGCCGAGCCGCAGCGAATTGGCAAGCGCATCCTTCAGGTGCGGCCACACGTCGCGACTGCCCTTGATGGACCGAGGCCAGTCGAGTGTGATGAATCCCCACAACCAGGCGAAGTAACCCCTGATGTAGCCGAATGCCCCCGTGTACAGGCCGTTGGTGGCGATGTACTGGTCGAGCTTCTTCTTGCTGACACGGATGTTGGTGCGGCGGTAACTCGCGACCGGATCGGTCCCGAGACGGAGCGCCACGTAGACGAGGAACGTGACGATGAGGAGCGTGGGAACCAGCCACACCGCGCGGCGCAATGCGTATCTCAGCACCCTGCCCCTCCGTTCACTCGATGTTCTGGACTTGCCCCTGGGCCACGGGGGCGAATCTGGCCCAAACGGGGCGTGGGTGCGGGGTCCGAAAACCCCGCACCCACGTTGAATCCCGTTGGCTGACGCCAGTTACTTGGTTTCCACCTTGGGCTCGGACTTGAGCAGCTCGGTGATCTCGTACTTGCCGTCGTTGGTGGTACGGAACGCGCCCGGCATGAGCACGTTCGCGACCGTCCACACGTACCAGGAGGAGTTGGCGCACTCGGTGACGGGGTTCAAGCAACCCGGCCACTGCTCGGCACCAATGACGATCTGGCCGTCTCCGTCCAGGTCCTTCCACTGGTAGGTGTCGTTGAAGGCTGCGTAGTTGTTCAACTGGCCCTCGACGTTTTCCACGCGGTCGGTGCGGTATGCACCGGACTTCGGGAACTGGAAGAGCGGGATGAGGATGTAGTCCTTGTCCATCTCCACGATGGCGGTCTTGATCAACTCGGTGCGCTTGGCCTCGTCGACTTCCTTGTCGGAGTCGTGGAGGGCCTTGGTCGCAGTCTCGTTGTTCCAACCCTGGAAGTTCTGACCAACGTTGTTGTTCGCCTCGGTGGGGATGTTGTCCCCGGTGAAGCTGGACACGAGGTACGCCGGGTCCGGCGGTGCCGTGCTGATGTACATCGCGAGGTCGTAGTCGGCTGCGGGCAGGCGCTTCTGGAAGTAGCACTCCGCGTCACAGTTGTACGCCTCGACGTTGAAACCGGCCTTCTTCAGGAGCGGGATCAGGTACGCCTGCGTGCTCTCGCGACGGGTGTTGCCCGTGTTGATGACCCACTGGATCACCGGGGCCTTGCCGTCCTTCGCCCACAGACCGGCCGAGTCCTTCTCGTAACCGGCGTCGGTCATGATCTTGTCCGCGGCCTTCTGGTCGTACTTGTTGCCGAAGATGCCCTCGGGGCAGTAGTCGCCGGGCACGATCGGGCCGCAGGTCAACAGGGTGCCCTTCGGGTCGATCGGGATGTAGATCTGCTTGAACAGGGCCTCGAGGTCGATCGACTTGTAGAAGGCCTCGCGCATCGCCGGGTCGGCGAACGCGCGGGTCTTCTCGGTGCCCGCGATGTTGTTCTTGCCGTCAACGCCGAGGTTCATGTACAGGGCCTCGTAGTCGCCGCCGTAGTTGAGGACCGTCTTCACGTTCGGGTCCTCAAGTTCGTCGGTGATGCCTGCGTAGAACTGCGGGTAGATGAAGTCGACAGAGCCGGCCTTCAGGTCGGTGATCTCGGTCTCGGGCTTCGGGACCATGACGAGCTTCTTCAGGCCTGCATCGATCTTGCGCGGGCCCCAGTACTTGTCGTTCGGTACGTAGACGACCTGGTCTGCGCTCCACGAATCGAGCTTCCACTCGGTGCCGGAGTAGCCGAAGGAGGTCTGGAAGTCACCGGAGATGTCCTTGCAGTCCGCAACGGCGGCCTTCTTGATCAGACCGCTGAACAGGCCCTTGTACGGCGCGTACAGTTCCTTGAAGTCGACGACGACCTGCTTGTCGGAGTCGCCTGCTGCGACCGACGTGATCTTGTCGTAACCCGACTGGCTGATCGAGCCGGGGGTGTTCATGACGGCGTCGAGCGTGCACTGGAAGTCAGCAACCGTGATCGGCGTGCCGTCTTCCCACACGGCCTCGTCGGCGATGTCATAGGTGATGGTCATGGCTGTTGCGCCAGAACCGCTGTCGCCACCCGCGGTGGTGGTGTCCGATGCGCTGTCGCTTCCGCCGCCGCATGCGGCAAGAAGAAGAACGGAGCCGAGCAGACCACCGGCGAGCTTTGAGCTCTTCCGGATAT
Source organism: Actinomycetota bacterium (assembly GCA_041184385.1). Lineage (GTDB taxonomy): Bacteria > Actinomycetota > Acidimicrobiia > Acidimicrobiales > Ilumatobacteraceae > UBA2093. Next base: position 552 of record JBEGJV010000017.1, on the reverse strand, counting down.
TCCTCACTAGTGACCTCCTGGTCAGGTTGTGGGGAGGAGACAGGCTGAGCCCGGCCGACGGTCCTCCCCGATCCGTTCGGCACTGAAAAACTACCACCCGGCACGGCAGGACCCGAAAGACGGACCGCCCGGTTGCGTCCGGGTTCAAGCCGTGGGGGCGTCCTCGTGCAGGCGGTACTGCACAATCCGTGCGAATTCCTCGGGGTCGAGGCTGGCCCCGCCCACAAGGGCCCCGTCAACGTCCTTCTGGGACATCAGGTCCTTGATGGTGCCGGCCTTCACCGATCCCCCGTACTGGATACGGATCGCCGCCGCAGAATCGGCGTCGGAGACCTCGGCCACCGTCCGGCGGATCGCGGCGCAGACCTCCTGGGCATCTGCCGAGGTGGCCGTCTTGCCGGTGCCGATTGCCCAGATGGGTTCGTAGGCGATCACAAGGGTGGCCACCTGGGCCGGGGAGCACCCCTGGAGAGCGGCCCGGACCTGACCCGTGACCTTCTCCATCGTGGTGCCCGCCTCGCGCTCCTCGAGGGTCTCGCCCACACAGATGAT
>JBEGJV010000016.1:0-35613 GCA_041184385.1 Actinomycetota bacterium | reverse complement strand
GAGGGACAGCTGCGCGGCACGCAAGACGATCGAGCGCGCAGCCTGCCGCACGTGGGCCGACCTGTACTACACGGCAGTGCGTCAGTACGGCGGCCCGTAAACGCAAGGAATCAGGCGGTGAGGATGTCGAGCAACTGGTGCAGCATCCTGCCGGTGGCACCCCACACCGTGTCACCCTCGATCTCGAAGAAGTGGATGTCGACTTCGTTGCCGTTCCTGTGCCACTGCTCGCGGCGGTACGTGTCGTGGTGGGCAAGCTCGATCAACGGTACGTGCACGATGCGGTCCACCTCGGCGAGATTCGGGACGAGCTGCGGCATCGACTCGACAGTCGCGACGATGGGGTGGATGCGGCTGCGGCTCACCATCGTGCTGAGTCCGTCGAGTTCGCCCACGTAGCTCACGAGTGAAGGCGCAAGACCGACCTCCTCATGTGCCTCGCGCAGAGCGGCGTCGATGATCGACTCCCCTTCGTCCACGCGCCCGCCCGGGAAAGACATCTCGCCCTTGTGGCTGCTCAGGTCCTTCGTGCGGCGCGTCAACACGACGCTCGGTCCGTCGGCAGTGTCGTGCAGCGCGATCAAGACCGCGGACGAACGGGCAGAACCCGCGATCTCCTCCGGGACGAACGTGGGAATGTGCAGCGCGGGGACACGGCCTGCGACACGTTGCGCGAGAGCGTCGGTCAACTTCGTGAACGAAGTGAGCGGGGACAGGTCACGGTCGGACCACGGTGACGAATCAACCAGGCGCCACTTTTCCGGGCGGGGAATGTGCTGTTCTCCCCCGCGCGCCATTGCGGAGAAATTACTTCGCGGTGGGCGTCCAGCCCGATGCCTTCAACTCGGCGAGGATCTCGGCGAGCCCGGCGGTCTTCAGGTTCGCGAGCACGCGGCCGGGCATCTCCTCACCCTTTTCCCATGCTTCCCATGCGGTGAGCAACTTGTTGAGATCAGGTGCGGGTCTCTCGAATGCCATGCCCGAAGCGTACCGACATGAACGTCAAGACGGCTGCGGCGCCGAGCAACGACAGCCTGGTGGCGGCGCTGGTGTCCATCCCCACTGCGACGGCAACGGCTGCAATCGAGAGGGCAACATCGACCACGCGGTGCGCTGTCGTGGGGAACACACGGAACGCGGCGAGAGGACCGTCGAACATCGCGGTGCTCGCGATCACGATCACGGCCGCAACCGCAAGGACGGCCTGGTCACCCGAGCGCACCGCCGCGCTGGCGAGAGCGAAACCCACGGCGTAGTCCACCGCCTGGTGCACGACAGGACGGCGCAGGAGTGACTTCACAACCGCAAACCTAGGGCCGAACCGACCGGGAAAAGATTGATGGCCCGGTCCATCGGACCGGGCCATCAACGGGAGGCAAAGGGTTCAACCGAACCCCCGGGGGATCTATTCCCGGCTCCCGGAATTTCTTCCCGGGCCGGGGAAACCCCGTGTTTTGCTACATCATCCCCATTCCGCCGGGCATGCCACCGCCGCCCATCGGAGCCGGGTTCTTCTCGGGCTTGTCTGCCACGAGGCACTCGGTGGTCAGCACCAGGGCCGCGATGGAGGCCGCGTTCTGCAGGGCAGCGCGGGTGACCTTCGCGGGATCGATGATGCCGGCCTTGACCATGTCCACGTACTCGCCGGTTGCCGCGTTGAGACCGGTGGAACCGGTCTCGGACTCGACACGCTGGACCACGACGGAGCCCTCGAGGCCCGCGTTGTCGGCGATGTGCTTGGCCGGTGCGACGAGTGCGTCATACACGGTGCGGGCACCGGTTGCCTCGTCACCCGTGAGCGACTCGACGACCTTGAGGACCGAGGCGCGCGAGCGCAGGAGTGCGGTGCCGCCGCCGGCGACCACGCCTTCCTCGATCGCCGCACGGGTCGCCGAGATGGCGTCCTCGATGCGGTGCTTCTTCTCCTTCAGCTCGACCTCGGTTGCCGCGCCCACCTTGATGAGCGCAACGCCGCCGGCGAGCTTTGCGAGACGCTCCTGGAGCTTCTCGCGGTCCCAGTCGCTGTCGGTGTTGTCGATCTCGGTCTTGATCTGGTTCACGCGACCCGCGACATCAGCCTTGTCACCCGCACCATCGACGATGGTGGTGGTGTCCTTGGTGATGATGACGCGCTTCGCACGACCGAGCAGGTCGAGGGTGACGTTCTCCAGCTTCAGGCCGACTTCCTCGCTGATGACCTGACCGCCCGTGAGGGTTGCCATGTCCTGCAGCATCGCCTTGCGGCGGTCGCCGAAACCGGGAGCCTTGACGGCGGTCGAGTTGAAAGTGCCGCGGATCTTGTTCACGACGAGCGTCGCAAGGGCCTCGCCCTCGACGTCCTCGGCGATGATCAGCAGCGGACGGCCGGTCTTCATGACCGACTCGAGCGCGGGCAGGAGGGACTGCACCGAGGAGATCTTCGACGAGTAGAACAGGATGTAGGGCTCATCGATGATGGCTTCCTGGCGGTCCTGGTCGGTCACGAAGTACGGGGACAGGTAGCCCTTGTCGAACTGCATTCCCTCGGTGAAGTCGAGCTCGATCCCGAAGGTGTTGCTCTCCTCGACCGTGACGACGCCGTCCTTGCCGACCTTGTCGATGGCATCCGCGATGACGCCGCCGATGGCTGCGTCCGCCGCGGAGATCGTGGCGACACTGGAGATGTCGGACTTGTCGTCGACTTCCTTGGCCTGGCCCTTGATGGACTCGACCGCGGCGGCGACAGCCTTCTCGATGCCGCGCTTCAGGCCCATGGGGTTCGCGCCGGCAGCGACGTTGCGCATGCCCTGCTGGACGATTGCCTGTGCGAGCACGGTTGCGGTGGTGGTGCCGTCACCGGCGACATCGTTCGTCTTGGTGGCGACTTCCTTGACCAGCTGTGCGCCCATGTTCTCGAACGGATCGTCGATCTCGACTTCCTTCGCGATGGACACGCCGTCATTGGTGATGGTGGGGGCGCCGAACTTCTTGTCGAGGACGACGTTGCGTCCCTTCGGTCCGAGCGTGACCTTCACGGCGTCAGCGAGCTTGTTGACACCTGCTTCGAGTGCACGACGGGCCTCGTCGTGGAACTTCAGTTGCTTTGCCATGGTGAATTACTTCTCCACGACCGCGAGGACGTCGCGGCTGGTGAGGATCAGGAGATCCTTGCCGCCGTGGCTGATCTCGGTGCCGCCGTACTTGCTGTACAGGACGGTGTCGCCGACCTTCACGTCGAGCGGGAAGTGCTGACCCTCGTCATCGCTCCAGCGGCCGGGACCGACTGCGAGGACGGTGCCCTGCTGCGGCTTCTCCTTTGCGGTGTCCGGAATGACGAGACCCGAAGCGGTCGTCTGCTCGGCCTCGCTCGGCTCGACAACGATGCGGTCGTCCAGTGGCTTCAACTTCATGGTGTTTCCTCCAGATACGTGGATGGCTGTGTTTCCCGGGCCGGGGGGTGACCCGGGCGGTAGCACTCAACGAGTGCGAGTGCTAATGATACGGACGCCCGGGGCCCATTGGCAACCGGTTCGGGCGACTGCTAACGGGTTCTCAATGAAGCAGGGCAAGGGTTTCGGCCACGGGCAGGCCGATCACGTTGGACAGTGATCCCCGGACCCCGGCGACCAGCGCAATGCCCAGCCCCTGGACGGCATAGGACCCTGCCTTGCCCGCCCATTCCCCCGTCCCGAGGTACCACTCGACGAGCCCCGGCGACAGTGGCCAGAAGGTCACCCGGCTCGTGACCACGGTGCTCGTCGCATGGCCCGCTGTGCCCACCGTGACGCAGGTGTGCACGTGGTGGGTCCGCCCACTCAGGGCGCCGAGGATCCGCCGGGCATCGTCCGCATCGACGGGTTGGCCGTGGATGACGCCGTCAAGTTCCACAATCGTGTCGGCCGCGACGACAGTGTCGCGTGCGTGCCGTGCGGCGACGACCGCGTGCTTGGACATCGACATGCGTCCCACGTAGTCGTGCGGGTTCTCCCCCGCGTGCACGCTCTCGTCGATGTCGGCCGGGTCCACCGTGAAGACGACACCGTGCGCGGTGAGAAGTTCGGTGCGCCGCGGCGAACGCGACGCGAGCACGATGCCCACCGTCAGCCCCCGCTGAGGGCGGCGACCTTGTCGTCGTCGGGCACGGTCATGTCGTCGCGGTTCTGCAGGTAGCCCTCGGGCAGCACCACCTTGATCGGGCCGTTCGTGTGGCCGCGCGTCAGTCGCTCACCGCCCTCCACCAGGCGCATCGACCGGTCAAGACGCGACGCGAGTGCCTGCATGTCGGAGTGCGTGGCGACGGTGGAGAACGCACGTCGGGTCTCCGGGCCGACGGGGTAACCGGTGAGGTACCAGCCGGCGTGCTTGCGGAAATTGCGGATGCCGAACTCGGGACCCATGATCGACATCAGGCCCTCCGCGTGCTCGAGCATCACGTCGAGCACGAAACCGAGGTCCGGTGACTGCTGGATCTCCCTGCCGCTGAACGCGTCGACGAGGTCGCGGAACAACCACGGCTTGCCGAGACAGCCACGACCGACGACGACACCGTCGCACCCGGTCTGCTGCATCATCTGGACCGCGTCCTTCGCCTCCCAGATGTCGCCGTTGCCGAGCACCGGGATCGTCTTCACCTCGCGCTTCAGCTGGGCAATCGCATCCCACCGCGCGTGACCCGCGTAGTGCTGCTCGGCCGTGCGGGCGTGCAGGGCGATCATGGCGAGACCCTCCTGCTCGGCGGCAAGTCCCGTCTCGATGAACGTGACGATGTCGTCGTCGATGCCGATGCGGAACTTGCACGTGACCGGAACGCCGAACGGTTCCGCGGCCTTGACCGCGGCCGCCATGATCGCGCGCGTGAGGTTGCGCTTCACGGGGACGGCCGCGCCGCCGCCCTTGCGCGTCACCTTCGTGGCCGGGCAGCCGAAGTTCATGTCGATGTGGTCGGCGATGTCCTGCTCGCACAGTGCGCGCACGGCCTTGCCGACGAACTCCGGGTCGCTGCCGTAGATCTGCAGGCTGCGGAAATCCTCGTCGGGGCCGAAAGCCACCATCTTCTTCGTCTTCTCGTTGCCGTGCACCAGTGCGGCAGCCATGACCATCTCGCTCACGTAGACGAGGCCGGGGCCGAACTTCCGGCACTGCGCGCGGAACGGGATGTTGGTCACGCCGGCCATCGGCGCGAGCACGACGGGTATCGGGAACTCGCGTCCGCGCAGCACGAGGGGCATCGTGCTCATGACGCAACGCTCCGGGGGACCTCGGAGAGTTTCAGGTTCGGGTACGCGCCGCAGTCGAGGCCCATGGGCCCGTCGCTGCGCACGCGGTGCCACGCGGCGGACGCGATCATCGCGGCATTGTCGGTGCACATCGCCCTGCTCGGCAGCGCGACCCTCAGTCCTGCGTCCGCACCGCGGCGCTGCATCTCACTGCGCAGCAGGCTGTTGGCAGCAACGCCTCCGCCGAGGACGACACCGCGCGCACCCACCTGCTGTGCCGCCTTCAGTGTCTTGGCGCAGAGGACGTCCACGACCGCTGCCTGGAACGACGCGGCAACATCGACGTTGCGCGCACCGGGGTTCTTGCGCACGTGGTTCACGACGGCGGTCTTCAGGCCGCTGAACGAGAAGTCGAGACCGTCGTGCATCATTGCGCGGGGGAAGTTGATTGCCGCCGGGTCACCGTCTGCCGACACCCTGTCGATGACGGGACCACCGGGGTACCCGAGATCGAGGTAGCGCGCGACCTTGTCGTACGCCTCGCCGGCGGCGTCGTCGATGGTGCGCCCGAGGATGACGTAGTCACCGTGGCCGCGCATCTCGATGATCATGGTGTGGCCGCCGCTCACGAGCAGCACGACCAGCGGGAACTCGAGCGTCGGGTCGTCCAGCCAGCCGGCGTACAGGTGTGCCTCGAGGTGGTTCACCCCGATGAACGGCTTGTCCCATGCGAGCGCGAGTGACTTCGCGGCCGACACACCGACGAGCAACGCACCGATGAGGCCAGGGCCGGCCGTGGCCGCGACGAGGTCGACGCGCGACGGCAGGATGCCCGCCTCGTCGAATGCCTGGCGCACCACCGGCACGATGCTCTCGAGGTGGGCACGGCTCGCCACCTCGGGAACGACGCCACCGAAGCGCGCGTGGATGTCGATCTGGCTGCTCACCACGGAGGACAGGACGTCGTTGCCCCCCATCACGAGCGACGCGGCGGTCTCGTCACAGCTGGTCTCGATGGCGAGGACCACGGTCGAATCGTCCGCGACGAACGTGCTCATGACCGCCTCGATTCGATGCGGTCGAGCCGCTCGGAGAACTCGGGGGTGTCCACGCCGTGCGCCCACATGATGATGGCGTCGTCGGTGTTCTCGTAGTAACGCTTGCGCACACCTGCCGGCACGAAGCCGAAACGCCGGTACAGGTTCTGTGCCGCGGTGTTGGTGTGGCGCACCTCGAGGGTCATCGCCTGGCAGCCGCGGTCGTGGGACAGCCGCGCGAGGTCGAGCAGGATCTCGGTGGCGACACCCCGTTGGTGCCATTCGGGGTCCACTGCGATGTTCGAGACGTGTGCGTCATCGCCGCTGAACATGAGACCGCCGTACCCGACGAGCTCGTCGTCGACGTAGGCCACCAGGTAGTACCTGTTGCCGGAACGCATCTGCGACAGCTCGGTCACGAACGTGCGGTGCGTCCACGGGCGCGGGTACACCTGCTCCTCGATCTCGAGCACGCGCTTCAGGTGACGCCTGCGCATCGTCTCCGTGACCAGCGTGTTGGTGCTGCGCTCACGCATGAAGCTCATGCCGCACCGTCCCGTGTCCGCCAGTTGATCTCGGCATCGGGTGCGCGCAGGTACATCGGCTCGAGAGCATCGGCGGCCACCACCCTGTCGCGCGCCACGCGCAGGACGGCGAGACCGAGGACATCCTCTGCCCGGGGCATGGAGAACGTGGACGGGGCGAACGACGCGCGCGGAATCGACCCGAAGTCGTCGCGGTACCGCACGAAACCGGACCCGATGCACGCCACCATCTCGCCACGGTCCGCGATGTCGATCGCGGCATCCGAGGGCGCGGAGACCGCGGGGGCCTTCAGCGCGGTCGGCTCGCCGGTGCCGTCGTTCTCCCGGTACAGGGCCCAGTAGACCTCGCCGCGCCGAGCATCCAGCGCGACGGCGACGGGGTCCTCGCTGGCACCGAACCCGAATGCGAGCGCGTCGAGACTCGACACGGGGACGAGGGGGACGTCGAGTGCCCACGCCATCGTCTGTGCGGTCGCCATGCCGACGCGCATGCCGGTGAACAGACCCGGTCCCATATCCACGGCGATGTGGTCGACCTCGTCGACGCGCACCGATGCCTGCGAGAGCACGAACTCGATCATCGGTGCGAGCGACTCGGCATGGCGGCGGTCGCTCGTGAGCATGGCCGACGCGCGAACGCCCGAGTTGTCGCCCACGGCAACGCCGACACGCTCTACTGCCGTCTCGATGGCGAGGATCATGCCGACACCCCCGCGAGGGCGGACTTCAGGCGGTCCCAGCGCGCGTCCCATCCGTGCCCGGTGACGGACACCGTGATGTGGCGGACGTCGTCGTTCTCGTCATCAGGTGACAGTTCGACGAGCAGGTGGTCACCGAGGAGACCGTCCGCGACGTCGCCCCACTCCACGAGAACGACGGCACCGAGGTCGGCACGCTCGCGCAGGCCGAGATCTGCCACCTCCCCGAGCGTCCCGAGACGGTAGAGGTCGGCATGGTGCACCGGGTACCTGCCGCTCACGTACTCGTGCACGAGAGTGAACGTGGGGGAGGACACGTGCTCGTCTCCGCCGACGCCGACGGCATCGGCGAACCCGCGGGTGAAAGCCGTCTTCCCCGCACCCATCGGCCCGCTCAGCACGATGATGTCGCGCGGACGTGCGACCGAGGCAATCGCACCGGCGACAAGGGCGGTCTGGGCGACATCGCGGGAGACGACGGAGATCACCCGTACCTCCGGAAGATGCGCGGCGACACCCCGCACACGATCTCGTACCCGATGGTGTCGGTCATCTCGGCCCAGTCATCGGCGGTGATGGCATGGTCGCCCTGGCGGCCGAGGAGCACCACCTCGTCACCAACGGACACTGAACTGTCGTTGCCGCAGTCCACCATGATCTGGTCCATGGTGACGGTGCCGGCAATGCGGCGCGGCGTCCCGTTGATGAGAACACTCGCACCGACAGCGCCGAGCCGGCGCGGCACCCCGTCCGCGTACCCGATCGGCACCGTGGCGATCAACGATTGCTGCGACACCGGCGTTCGCAGGCCGTACGACACTGCCTCGCCCGCCTCCACCCAACGGACGGCCGATACCCGCGCCTTCAGGGACATCGCGGGGATGAGACCGTGGCATTCCTCTGCGACACCGCGACCGGGCAGGAGACCGTACGTGGCGATGCCGACGCGCGCCATGGTGAACCGGCTGTCCGCGTTCACCAATGCAGCCGCCGAGTTCGCCGCGTGAATAATGGGCGGGTTGATCCCGCGATCCGACAGCGTGTCGAGAACGGAGCGGAAAATGCCGAGCTGCCTCGTGTTCGCCGGGTGCGACGGCTCGTCCGCCACGGCGAAGTGCGTGTACACACCCTCCACGGTCAACTGAGGATGACTCGACACGTACTGTGCGAGACCGAGGACCTCGGACGGCTGGGCGCCGACGCGGTGCATGCCGGTGTCCACTTTGATGTGCACACCGACCTCGCGTCCTGTCGTCTGCGCGGCGGCCGCGATGGCGGCTGCACCGCGCGTGGTGGTCACCGTCGGCGTGAGTGCGTACCCCACGAGAAGCTCGGCCATTTCCGCCGGCTGCTCACTGAGCACGAGGATCGGTGCCTGGATGCCGCTGCGGCGCAGCAGCACGCCCTCGTCGACGATCGCGACGCACAGACCCTTCGCCCCCGCGGCGAGTGCGGCCTGCGCGACCGGAACTGATCCGTGGCCGTAACCGTTTGCCTTGACCACGGCCCACACATCGGTCGGCGCGATGCGCTGCGCGATGATCGCCACGTTGTGCTGGATGAGACCGAGGTTCACCTCGGCCCATGCCCATCGCTGTGAGAAGTCAATGCTCATCGTCGCCCCTCCCCCATGATGTCGCTCAGGACGTCGGAAACCATGGACACGACGTCGCGCGCGATTGCCCCCTCGACGGCGAGCGAAGAACCCGCCATGCCGTGGACGAAGGCACCCGCTGCGGCGGCCTCGGGCGCCTCCACGCCTCGGGCGAGGAACGCACCGATGATGCCGGAGAGCACGTCGCCGCTGCCCGCCGTTGCCAGTCGCTCGTCACCGGACACCACCAGGTACGTGGGATGCCCTGCAGTTGCGACGATGGTCGTCGGACCCTTGCGCAGCACGGTGCAACCGGTCTTTGCGGCCAGGTCACGCGTGGCTGACAGGCGGTCGGCGGAATCTGCGTCACCACCGATTGCGGCGAACTCGCCGTCATGCGGTGTGAGGACCGTGGGTGCGGTGCGACCCGCCAGCGTGCCGTAGCTGCCCCGCGGGTCGACGGATTCCGCGATGCCGTCGCCGTCGACCACCGCCGGCAACGCGACCTCGGCGAGAACCTCGCGGATCTCGAGGGCAACATCGTCACCGCGGCCGAGCCCGGGGCCGATGACGAGGGCGTCGAAACGCCGCGCGTCTGCCGAGAGGAACGCCGACCAATCGGTGTCCGGCAACGCGTGGTGCACCACCTCGGTGGGGAACTGTGCGCCGGCCACGGCACCGCGCGTGGAGAGATGCACGATGCCTGCCCCGGCCCGCATGGCCGATGCCGAGACGAGTGATGCCGCACCGGCCATGCCCGGGCTGCCTGCCACGACACGCAACGAATGCGACCACTTGTGCGACTGCCTGTCCCGGGGTGGCAACCAACGGCGGACGTCGAACGATTCGACGACGAACGTGTCGACGTCAACTTCGGGCTCGAGCGGAATGCCGACGTCCACGATGTCGATCTCACCGCACACCGACGGCCCGTCCCCCAGCACCATGCCGGACTTCAGTGCGGCGAATGTGACTGTGCGGTCGGCGACAAGGACACCTCCGTTCACGACACCGGTCGTTGCGTCGAGACCGCTCGGGATGTCGACCGCGAGCACGGGGACGTCGAACACGATCGGCGGGGACCAGGTGCCCCGGAAACCGATTCCGTAGGCGGCATCGATGACGAGGTCAGCCGTGCGGGGGTCGATGAACTCGTCGTGGGAGACCTCCGCGCCGACCACACGCACGCTCGCTCCCCACTCGGTCAGACGTTCGGCAGCCACACGGCCGTCATTGCCGTTGTTGCCCTTGCCCGCGATGACGACGACCCGGCGGCCGTACGTGCCACCCATCATCGTGCGGGCCACTTCCGCGGTGGCATGGCCGGCTCGGCGGATGAACGTCCACTGATCGGCGACGTCACCGAGGGCAGCCGCATCTGCGGTGCGCATCTGCTCGGCGGTGACGACGGGAATCACCCCTCAAGCGTAGGCAGCAGCCTGTGGAAAACCCTGCGGGACTGCCGTCAGACGGCAACGACCACGGCCATCGCGACGGTCTCGGTGTGCGTGATCGACACGTGCCAGTCGGTGATGCCGAGAGAATCGGCGAGCTCCAACGCACGGCCCTGCACCCTCAGGTGGGGCGCACCGGACTCGAGTCGCACCACCGACACGTCATGGAAGTCGAACGCACCGAGTCCCACGCCCATCGCCTTCATCGCTGCCTCGCGCACGGCGAAGCGGGCGGCGAGAGACGGCACGTTGTCCGCGGCGCGGGACAGTTGTTCCCGTTCCTCGTCGGTGAAGAGCCGTGCGGCCATGCCGGGTGTCCGTTCGAGCGAACGACGGAACCGTTCGATCTCCACGGCATCGATTCCGACACCTCGCACGGCTAGCGCGTCCCGTCGTTGCGCCAGAGGTTCGCCGACTCCGACACGGGTTGGATGAGGAGGTCCGCGATCGAGACCTCGGCGAGTCTGTCCTCGCGGAACGCGCCCTCGGTCTCCGTGACCCAGTCGACGAGACGGTCGTAGCGACGGTCGTAGCCCTGCAGGACCTGCCGTGCGGTGGGTGCGGGGACCGTCTCGTGGAAGACCACGTGCAGCAGCGTGAGACCGACGGTCTCGCTGCCCTTCACCTCGGGAACGATGATGACGGTGCGGTTGTCCTTGCGTCCGCGCGCGACGAGAACGAGTTGTTCGTCGGCGACGCGGCGCTTCGTTCCCACGAGCATGGAGTTGGTGTCGACGCGCGAGGGAAGGTCGCGTGCGAGTCCGCCGCGTTCCACGATGTTGATGGTGGCGCCGGCGACACGCGGGTCACCCTCGATGCGGTAGCGGGTGAAGCCGGCGACGGTCTGCACCGCACCGTCGAGAGCAGCGAGCACCTTGAGCGTGGCGTACGAGAGATGGTCGCGGGCGGCACCCGCGTCCAGCACCGCGCGAACGAGAGCGCGGTCGAGCAGGCCCTCTTCCGTGCGGCTGATGCCCACGGTGACTGTCTTTGCCTGGTGCTTGATGGCATCGACGGGACGGGTGAGTTCGTCGATCCCTCGCGTCAGCGCGGTGATCAGGTCGTCCAGGAGCACGCCCGGCGATGCCACCTTGCCGGTCTCGCGTTGGTAGGCCTGCAGCGGTTCCGGCGCGGAGACGATGCGCAGCAGCGACACCACGCGCACCGCGGTGGAGGCCTCCAGGTTGCCGTCGTACTGACCTGTGTGCAGGGCGGCGAGGAACTCCTGGGCGGCGACACCGATGCGGCGGGCGACGTTGGCCAGGGCATCCTCGCCGTTGCCGCCGCGCTCCACCACGTGCTCCACCACCTCGCGCACGCGGCGCAGCGGCTTTGCGAGGGCATCGATGGCGAGCGCGGCGTCGTACCCGAACAGGTGGCCCACCATGGCCGACAGGACGAAACCCAGGGTGGGGTCGACGACCGGAACGTGCACCACCGCCGACGCGGCATCGAACGAGGCAGACCCCTCGGTGGCGATGACGATCGGCACCGCCTTGTGGGCCCGGTAGATCGCGACTTCCTTGGCCACGTCGGTCGCGGTTCCCTCGCCGAGTCCGGCGGCACAGACGAGGATCATCGGTTCGCACGAGAGATCGATGTGCTTCTTGTCCTCGGTGACGTCGCAACTGATCGACTTGTAACAGAGCTCCGACAGCTTGATGCGCACCTCGTTGGCGGCAACAGTGTTCGGCCCGTTGCCGACGACTGCCCAGTAACGGCGCGACGGTGCGAAGCGGGATGCGATGGCACCGATCTCCGGTCGCATGGCGAGCACCTTCTGCATGGCGTTCGGCATGTCGACGAGCGAGCGCAGCATGCGGTCGATCCGCACCGCCGGCGGGTCCGGGAACTGCATCGCGATCGCGCACGACAGGACGGCACCCGCAGCCACCTGTGCGTAGAACGCCTTCGTGCTGGCCACGCTCATCTCGATGTCGCGGCCGTCCGACGTGTAGTAGACGCCGTGCGACTTGCCCGCGAGGTCGCTGGCGCGACGGTTCACGATGGCGAGCACTGCGGCACCGCGGCCGGCAACGAGATCCACGGTGCGGTTCGTGTCGGTGGTGGTGCCGCTCTGGCTCACGGCGATGACGAGCATGTCCGACATGTCGGCCTCCATCGCGAAGCCGGAGAGCTCGGTGGCGGTGAGGGCCACGACGTTCACGTCATGGGGCAGCAATTCGTTCAGGACGGGCACGAGGGAGGTGCCGGCAACGGCCGCGGTCCCCTGGCCGATCACACGGATGCGCCGGATCGAACCGTTCGCGAGCCGCTCCCTGACGGTCGCGGGCAGCGTCGACTCATCGAGGTCGGGGACGAACATTCCGTTCACCTCGTCGACCCGGCCGCGGAGCGTCTTCTTGAAGCTGCGAGGCGACTCGCTGATCTCCTTCAGCAGGAAGTGCGGTGCGTCGCCGCGGTCGATGTCTCGCGTCGTGACCTCGGCGGACTGCAGGAGGGATTCCGTCACCGCGATTGCGGAGCCGTCGTAGCCGCGCATGGTGATGCCGGCGAGGGAACCGGCGGCATCCGAGTCGAGAACTGCGACCTGGCCGCGCGAACCCGGGTTCGACTGGTCGACAGCCGATTCGCCGTCGAGGCGGACGAACGACCCGGTCTCCTCCACGACCCCGTACGGCTCGCTGGCCACGATGAACCGGTCCTCTGCGACACCGACGTAGCAGCCCTGGCCGCTCCCGAAGAGGGCCACGTGCAACTGCGCGGGGTCATCGACGGCGCAGTACCCGATCGCCACGGAGCCCTCGAACTCGGACACGGTCGCCCGGAATGCCTCTGCCGTCCCGAGACCGTTCGCACGGTGACGGTCGACGAGTGCGGGGATCACCTTCGCATCGGTGGTGATGGGATCCGCGAAACGCAGGTTGTGGCGCGCGCGCAGGTCGACATGGTTGTCGACATCGCCGTTCAGCACAGCGACGGAGACGAACGAGTGATCGCCGTCGATCTCCTCGCTGTTCACCGGGTGGGCATTCGGTTCGCTGATGATGCCGACGCTCGCCCACCTGGTGTGACCGAGCACGGTGACCCGTGCGCCGGGCACGGCGACGGCGGCCCGCAGGATGTCGTCTGCGGCGACGGCGGCCCGCATGTTGCGCGTGTTGTCACCGAGCTCCCCGATCTCCGCGGCCGCCTTGTAGGCGAAGACGAGGTTTCCCGCGGCGGAACGCACACTGTTGTTGGTGAACAGCGGGTCGGTGGACCGTGCGGTGATCTGCTCCGACCACTGCGACACGACCGCGGACAGGTCGGCGCCCCACACGATCACGCTGAGCCCGGCGGAGTCGCGTCCGCGCACCTCCATGCGGTCGATGGCAGAGAGTGCCTGCTGGACGGAGAGGAACGCATGAAGAGTCCCCGGGGCGGCACCGCGGCCGGCAAGTGCGTGCACCGCATCGGCCGTTCGCAGACGGTCGCGCCTGATCGACCACGATGCATCCCTCACCGCGGACATCCGGGCGGCCGCGGCGTCGAGTGCGGCAGCCGAGCCGTGCATGGAGTCGAAGGACGCCTCGACCGCGTCCATCACCGAGTCGATGCGGTCAAGACGGGAGACAAGGTCGGCTGCGAGTCCGAGGTTCCCCGCGGTCAGTTCGATGCCGGCGTCACCCCGCAACAGACGGTCGGCCTCGGCCAGTGATGCGGCCACCATGTCCAGGTCGGACCCGGCGGAGACGGCTGCATCGACAAGGGCCAGGACCGCGGCGGCCGTGGGGACGGAGCGTGTGCCCGGCCGGGACACGATGCCGATGATGCCGCACATGGGGAAGACCTTACTGACCGCGGGGAACCGCGTCAGTGGGACCCTTCGATTTGTCCGCCGAACCTGGCGATGAGTGCGGAGGCCAGCTCGCCGGCGACGGAGAGAGCCACCGAGTCCTGCGCGGCCTCGACCATCACGCGCACGAGCGGCTCTGTTCCCGACGCGCGCACGAGGATGCGGCCGTCATCACCGAGGCGTGTCTCGCATGCCTCCATCTCCGCCTCGATCTCGGCGGCGGGGTTTGACACCCGTTCGTTGGTGCGGATGTTCACCAGCACCTGCGGGTATGACGACATCACCGTTGCTGCATCGGTGAGCGAGCGTGAAGTCCGCTTCAACGCCTCGAGCAGCAGCACCGCTGCGAGGAGGCCGTCCCCGGTGGTTGCGTGAGCACGGTGCACGATGTGCCCGCTCTGCTCCCCACCGAGCACGTAGTCGTGTTCCTCGAGGGCCGAGAGAATGCTGCGGTCACCGACGGGGGTGACGACAACCTCGACACCTTCTTCCTTCATCGCACGGTGGAAGCCGATGTTCGTCATCACCGTGACGGCGACACCCTTGTTGCGCAGCAGTCCCCGTTCGGCCAGGTCCGCGGCAGCAATCGCGATCAGGTGGTCACCGTCCACGATCTCGCCGTTGCCGTCCACTGCGATCAACCGGTCGCCGTCCCCGTCGAACGCGATGCCGAGGTCTGCACCCGCGGACACGACCCGCGCCGCGAGCGGGGCGGGCACTGTCGCACCGCACCCGTCGTTGATGTTGCGGCCGTTCGGTTCGGTGTTCATGGAGATGACGACCGCACCGAGTGCCTCCAGGACGCGCGGTGCCACATCGTGCATCGCTCCGTTCGCACAGTCGATCACCACGTGCATCCTGGCGAGTGAGCCTGGGCCGACGACGCCGATGCGGTGCTCCACGTACTCCTCCACCATTGCGGATGCATCGTGCACGGCCCCGAGGGCAACCGCGGGGCGTTCCGTGGACAGCGCGTGCCACTCCCTCTCGATCTCTATCTGCTGGGCGTCGGTCAGTTTGGTGCCGCCGGCAGCGAAGACCTTCACGCCGTTGTCGGTCCAGGCGTTGTGCGAGGCGGTCAGTGCGATGGCGACGTGGCCGTGACGTTCGGACGCGAAGGCGATGGCCGGGGTGGGGGCAACACCGAGCAAGTGCACTGCCACGCCCTCGGCGGCGAGACCGTCGACAACGGCACGTTCGAATGCTTCCCCGCTCTCCCGTGTGTCGCGCCCGACGATGACTGCCGAGGGTGAGAGGACACGGGCCACGGCACGCGCGAGGTCGCGCACGCTCTCCGTGGTGAGTTCCTCCAGGGCAACGCCGCGGACACCGTCAGTGCCGAAGTGAAGCATGATCGTGAATGCCCTGCGCCGTGCGCAGGACCAGCATCAACGCTTGGTGAACTGGGGCGCCTTGCGCGCCTTCTTGAGGCCGTACTTCTTCGTTTCCTTGCGACGCGCGTCGCGGGTGAGAAGACCGGCCTTCTTCAGGACGGAGCGCGACTCGGGGTCGAGTTCGACAAGGGAGCGGGCGATCGCCATGCGCAGTGCGCCGGCCTGGCCGGTGACGCCGCCACCGTAGATGTTCGCCGTGATGTCGTACGAGGTCTCGCGCGAGGTGACGCGCAGAGCCTCGGTGACAACCATGCGCTGCGTTGCAGTGGTGAAGTACGCCTCGATGGGCTTTCCGTTGACGACGATCTTGCCGCTGCCCGCGCGCAGGATGGCGCGTGCGACTGCTTCCTTGCGGCGGCCGGTGGTCTGGGTGAGAGGTGCGTTTGCCATTGCTGTTCTTCTTTTCTTGATCAGCGCTTCGCGTTGAGATCGAGGACGACGGGCTTCTGTGCTGCGTGCGGGTGGTCGGCACCTGCGTACACGTTCAGCTTCTTGATCATCTGGCGACCGAGCGGTCCCTTCGGCAGCATTCCCGCAACCGAGCGCGCGATCGCGTCGGCGGGCTTGCGGTTGAGGAGGTTCTGGTAGGTCTCGCTCTTCAGACCGCCCGGGTAGCCGGAGTAGGTGTAGACCATGCTCTTGTCGGCCTTGCCCTTGGTCATGACGATCTTCGATGCGTTGATGATGATGACGTGGTCACCCATGTCCATGTGCGGGGCGAAGACCGGCTTGTGCTTGCCGCGCAGGATGCGGGCGACCTCGGTGCAGAGGCGACCGAGCACCATGCCATCGGCGTCGATGACGTGCCAGGCGCGCTGGATCTCGCTTGCTTTCGGTGAGTATGTACGCATGAGACTTTCCTTTGTGGGGGTCGCCGACCGACCGCCATGGCCCTCAAACAGGGACTTGGGAAGGATACGGGCGGATTTGCCCCTGTTCCAACGCCCCTAGGGGTGGATACGGGTGCCGTCGTAGCCCACTTCCCACAGGGTCAGGCCCTGCGGTGGGGCCAGATGGGGGGCGAGGGACCTGTCCTTCGAGAGGATCACGAACCGCGTGTCCGACGGGGGCCGGCGGCGCAGGCCCACCTCCACGAGGAACCCGGTGATGGACCGCACCATCTGGTGGCAGAACTTCGCGGCCATCACGTAGCGCTTCATGCTGACGGGAGGTTGACCGGGCAGCGGATCGGGCCTGCGGCAGAAACTGGTGAAGTCCTGCTCCCCCATCAGTGCGTCGCAGGCCAGGTTCATGAGCGGCACCGAGAGCGGTTGCCACACGTGCCACGCGCGGTCCACCAGCATCGGGTCGGGCGTCGGCGTGTTCAGCACCACGTACTTGTAGTGGCGCCACGTGGCGGAGAAACGCGCGTCGAAATCATCCGCCACCCACTCGGCCGAGCGAACCGAGATGTTCGGCTTGCACATGCCGTTCACACTGCGCACGAGGTTGTCGAGATCGGTGTCGTCCGGGATGTCACAACTGATGACCTGACCGCGACCGTGGACCCCCGCGTCGGTCCGGCCGGCGATGGAGAGCTCCACCTGGTGGCGTGCGACCGTGCTGATCGCGCGGGTGAGTTCACCCTCGACGGTGAAGACTCCCTCGTTGTGGGCGAACCCCTTGAACGGCGAACCGACGTAGCTGACAACGAAACGAGCCCGCCGTGTGGCGGGCCCGTTCGTAAGTGCTTGTTCCGGCGTGCTCACCGGCGGTCGACTCAGACCAGTTCGATGCGCGCAACCGGTGCGGCGTCGCCCTGGCGGGTCCCGAGCTTGAGGATGCGGGTGTAGCCACCGTTGCGTGCGAGATAGCGCGGTGCGATCTCGTCGACGAGCTTGGTGGTCATTTCCTTGTCACCGAGAACGGCCTGGATCTGACGGATGCGGTGGATGCGCATCGGCGAGTCGGCCTGGGCCTTCTTTGCCTTCGTGATCAGCTTCTCTGCGACGGGGCGCAGTGCCTTTGCCTTGGCCTCGGTGGTGACGATTCCCTCGGCAGCGAACAGCGACGCGGCGAGGTTCGCCATCATCAGACGCTGGTGGGCAGCGCTTCCGCCGAAGCGAGGGGCGCGACGTGGTGTTGCCATTTCGAATTACTCCTTGAATCAGTCGCGCGGATCAGGCACGCAGGGTGAGACCGCGCTCGTCGAGCTTCTGGATGATCTCGTCGAGGCTCTTCTGGCCGAAGTTGGTGATGTTGAGAAGGTCGTCGGTGGAACGCAGCAGCAGTTCACCGATGGTGTTGACCTGGGCGCGCTTGAGGCAGTTGCGCGGGCGCTCGCTGAGATCGAGGTCCTCGATCGGCAGGTCGAGGTCCGGCACGCCGACCGAAGCGCCGACCGGCTCGCTGAGCTCGAGGCCCTGCGGTTCGTCGGAAAGGGTGGCGATGAGGTCGACCAGCGAACGCAGCGTGGCGGCGGCCGATGCCAGTGCCTCACGCGGGGTGATCGAACCGTCGGTCTCGATGTCGAGGACGAGGCGGTCGTAGGCGGTGGACTGACCGACGCGGGTGGGCTCGATCTCGAACATCACGCGGCGCACCGGCGAGAAGATCGCGTCGATCGGGATGACCCCGATGATGCGGCTGTCCGCGTCACGGTCGGTCGACACGTAACCGCGTCCGTTCTCGATGGTGATGTCGAGTGCGAGGTGACCCGAGGAGTTCAGCTGCGCGAGGTGCAGTTCCGGGTTGAGGATCTCGACGCCCGTCGGGACCGGGAGGTCACCGGCGAGGACGGCCTTCGGGCCCTTGACATCCAGGCGGATGACGACTGGCTCCTCGGTCTCGTTCTTCACGACGACGTCCTTCAGGTTCATGATGAACTCGGTGACGTCCTCGGTCATGCCGGGCAGGGTGGTGAACTCGTGCTGGGCATTGTCGAACTTGACGGTGGTGATGGCGGCGCCGGGGATCGACGACAGCAGCGCACGACGCATCGAGTTGCCGATGGTGTGGCCGAAGCCGGGCTCGAGCGGGCCGACAGCGAAACGCTGGCGTGTTGCGTGGTCTTCGCCGAGTGCCTCGACAGATGGGCGCTGGATGACAAGCATGATGCTCTCCTTCGGGACTGGGCTTTGTTACTTGGAGTAGAGCTCGACGATGAGCTGCTCACGAACGGGGACATCGATGTGCTCGCGCTGCGGGAGCTCGCGCACGGTGACCTGGTTGGACGCACCCTCGAGCCAGCCGACGAGGGCGCGGTCGAGTGTGTCGATGTTGTGCTGGATCTGGATCATGTTCTGTGCCTTCGGCGACAGCGAGATGACCTGACCCTTCTTCACGCGGTACGACGGGATGTTCACGCGCTTGCCGTCGACCTGGATGAGACCGTGGCTGACGAACTGACGTGCCTGCGGACGGGTGGAGGCCCAGCCGGCGCGGAACACGATGTTGTCGAGACGCTGCTCGAGGAGGCGCAGCAGGTTCTCACCGGTCGGGCCGGCGAGACGGTTGGCCTCTTCGTAGGTGTTGCGGAACTGGCGCTCGAGGACGCCGTAGATGTACTTCGCCTTCTGCTTCTCCTGGAGCTGTGCGAGGTACTCGCTGCCGGCGTTGCGGCGGCGCGTGCGGCCGTGCGCACCCGGGGGGAACGGACGACGGTCAAGAGCCTTGGAGCCCTTGGCGTTCTCGAAGATGTTGGTGTTGAGGCGGCGCGAGATGCGCACCTTGGGTCCGGTGTAACGGGCCATGATCAGCTCCTACGACGCTTTGCCTGGCGGCAGCCGTTGTGCGGGACGGGGGTGACGTCCTTGATGCCGGTCACCTCGATGCCGACGTTCTGGACGGAACGAAGTGCGGTGTCGCGACCCGAACCCGGGCCCTTCACGTGCACCTCGGCGCGGCGAAGACCGTGCTCCATCGCTGCGCGGGCTGCCTTCTCGGCTGCCTGCTGTGCTGCGAACGGAGTCGACTTGCGCGAGCCCTTGAATCCGACACCGCCGGACGAGGCCCACGACAGCACGTTGCCCTCGGTGTCGGTGATGGACACGATCGTGTTGTTGAACGAGCTCTTGATGTGGACGACACCCGTGGTGACGTTCTTGCGCTCGCGCTTGCGCGGACGGCGTCCGCCTGCTTGTGACTTAGCCATGAGTTACTACCTCACTGCCTTCTTCTTGTTGGCAACGGTCTTCTTCGGTCCCTTGCGGGTGCGGGCATTGGTGTGGGTGCGCTGGCCACGGACGGGCAGGCCCTTGCGGTGACGGACGCCCTGGAGGCAACCGATCTCGATCTTGCGCTTGATGTCGTTCTGCACGTCGCGGCGCAGGTCACCCTCGACCGTGATGTTCGCGTCGACCCATGCGCGGATCTTGTTGATCTCGTCCTCGGTGAGGTCGCGCACGCGCGTGCTCTCGTTGAGGCCGGTGTCCTTGCAGATGCGCTGTGCAGTGCTGTTGCCGATACCGAAGATGTAGGTGAGCGAAATCACCAGGCGCTTCTCGCGCGGGATGTCGACGCCGGAAATACGTGCCATGTTCTCTCAGTCCTTGGTTTCCTGGTCAGCCCTGGCGCTGCTTGTGCCGGGGGTTCTCGCAAATGACCATCACGCGGCCGTGGCGGCGGATGACCTTGCACTTCTCACAAATTTTCTTGACGCTCGGGCGTACTTTCATTGCGATCTCACTTGAAGCGGTATGTGATACGACCGCGGGTGAGGTCGTACGGAGTGAGTTCCACCTGGACTTTGTCGCCGGGAAGAATGCGGATGTAGTGCATGCGCATCTTTCCTGAGATGTGCGCGAGCACTTTGTGACCGTTCTCGAGTTCGACGCGGAACATTGCGTTCGGCAGCGACTCGAGAATCGTGCCTTCCAGCACGATCGCATCTTCCTTTGGCTTGGCCAGGGGGGCCTCCTCGTTGTATCGGACAGGGTTGTCCCCTAGCAGACCTGCGACAGGGACAAGTGGCAATGCTACCGCCCCCGGAAGGGCATCCCAAGGGGCGTCAGCGGCGCTTTTCGATGGCTCCGACCAGGCGCTGGAACACCTCGTCGGGGGTGCCGACCCCGTCCACCTCGGTCAGGCGACCGGACTGACCGTAGTAGTCGATCAAGGGCTGGGTCTGGGTCTCGTACAGGTCGAGGCGGCGGTTGATGGCCTCGGGGGTGTCGTCGTCGCGCTGGACCACGTCCCCACCGCAGGTGTCGCACAGCCACTGGCGGGGGTCCCGGCCGGTGGACTGGAAGTTGGTGCCGCAGTCGCGGCAGACCCGGCGAAGCGACAGACGCTCGAGAACGAGATCCCGGGGCACATCGAGGTCGATGGCCACGTGGAGGGGCCGCTTGGAGGTGATGTCGTCGAGGGACCTGGCCTGTGCGGCGGTGCGCGGGAAACCATCGAGGATGTAGCCGCGCGTGACCGCGTCGTCCTGCTTGAGCCGCTCGTCGATGATGCCGATCATGATCTCGTCGCTGACGAGACCGCCGGCGTCGATGATCTCCTTGGCCATTCGACCGAGCTCCGTCCCCTCCCTCACCGCGGCGCGCAGCATGTCGCCGGTGGAGATGTGGGGAACCACGAAGTGGCGTGACAGCCGCGTGCACTGGGTTCCCTTGCCGGAGCCCTGGCGACCCAGCAGTACGACGCGAGCACCGGGAATCATCGTTGTCTCTTCTAGCCCAACCGAAGGCGGAGTGCCTACTTGAGGAAACCGTCGTAATTGCGCAGCATGAGCTGGCTGTCGATCTGGCGCATCAGCTCGAGTGCGACACCCACCGCGATGAGAACCGTGGTGCCGGCGAACGGGAACGACTGCACGTCGCCCACCCACAGGATGATGTACGGGAGAATCGCGATGGCGGCAACGAACAGTGCGCCCGGAAGCGTGATGCGGTTGACGGCCTTTGCGAGATAGCGCTCGGTCTGCGGTCCCGGGCGGATGCCGGGGATGAAACCACCCTGCTTGCGTAACTGGTCGGCCTGTCGGATCGGGTCGAACGCGATGGAGTTGTAGAAGTAGGCGAACATCACGATCATGATGAAGAACGAGGTGATGTACACCATGTTCTGGCTGTTGACGAGGTAGTCGTTGACGAACCCGGCGACGGAACCGCGCCAGCCCTCGGCGCTGCCGAGGATGTTCGACAGCAGGACCGGCAGCAGCAGGACCGACGACGCGAAGATGATCGGCACGACGCCCGCCTGGTTGACCTTCAGCGGGATGTAGGTGCTCTGGCCCTGGGTCATGCGGCGGCCGACGACGCGCTTGGCGAACTGCACGGGAATGCGGCGCTGGCCGAGTTCCACGCGGACGACTGCAATGAGGACGCCGATGGACACTGCCACGAGGACCGCGAACACCACGAACTTCTTGCTCTGCAGGATCGAGTAGTAGTTGTACGGCAGGCCCGACACCACCGACGCGAAGATCATGACGGACATGCCGTTCGAGATGCCGCGCTGGCTGATGAGCTCGCCCAGCCACATGAGGAAGGCCGTGCCGGCAACGAGCGTGGGGATGACGAGCAACGCACGCGGCATGAACGGGTCGAGAAGGACGACGTCGGGGGCCCTGTTGGCCGCGCCGAAGAATGCGGAACCGTTGCCCTGCCCGAAGATGAACGTGAGACCCGCACCCTGCAGCAATGCGATGGCGATCGCGACGTAACGGGTGGCCTGGGTGATCTTGCGCTGGCCGACCGCGCCCATCTCCTGCCACTCCTGCAGCTTCGGGATGACGACGTTCAGCACCTGCATGATGATGCTCGAGGTGATGTACGGCATGATGCCGAGCGCGAAGATCGAGAACGACCCGAACGCACCACCCGAGAACAGGTTGAGGAAACCGAGTGCACCCTGCGACTTGGCCGCTTCCTTCAGCTGTGCGACGGCACCGGCGTCGACGCCGGGCACGCGCAGGGCCGTACCGAACCGGTACACCGCGATCATCGCAAGGGTGAAGAGCACCTTCTTGCGCAGATCCTCCACCTTGAAGATGTTCTTCAGGTTCGAGAACACAGGTTTCTCCTTGTTACGAGATCACGATGGCGCGCCGCGGGGCGGCGACGGACATCAGCGGTTGGTGAACTGGTTGCCCTTGGCGGCCGGGCGGATCTTGTGCGGCAGCGGCAGCAGGGTTACGGAGCCACCCGCGGCGACGATTGCCTGCTCGGCCGACTTCGAGACGGCGTGAGCGGAGACCTTGACGGCCTTCGTGATCTTTCCGCGGCCGAGAACCTTGACGAGCGTTCCCTTGTGGGCGACACCCTTCTTCACGAGGATCTCCGGGTTGACCTCTGACTCCCCGAGTTCCTCGAGTGCGTCGAGGTTGACCGCGTAGTACTCCACGCGGAACGGGTTGTTGAAGCCCTTCAACTTCGGCACGCGCTGCTTCAGCGGCATCTGGCCACCTTCGAAGCCACGGTTCACCTTGCCGCGACCGCGGGAGTGCTGGCCCTTGGTGCCGGCGCCGGCAGTCTTGCCGCCGCGTCCACCGATGCCGCGACCGACGCGCTTCTTGCGCTTGGTCGAGCCTGGTGCTGGTGCGAGTTCGTCGATGCGCATGGTCAGTTGTTCTCCTGGACGTCGAGAAGATGGGGAACGCGCGCGATCATGCCGCGGATCTCCGGGCGGTCGGGCAGCGTGTTGGTGTCGCCGATCTTCGAGAGACCGAGTGCGCGCAGGGTGCCCTGCGCCTTCGGCTTCGCGCCGATCTTCGATCGCTTGAGAGTGACGGTGATTGTCTTGTCAGCCATGGTCAGTGTGCCTCACCTGCAGCGGCCGCCTTCTGGCGGTCGGTGTATGCCTTGAGCATGCCCTTCGGCACGAACGAGTCGGCGGAGATGCCGCGGCGCTTCGCGACCACGTCGGGGCGCTGCAGTTCCTGCAGTCCCTTGATGGTGGCGCGGGCGACGTTGATCGCGTTGGCCGAGCCGAGTGACTTGGCCAGCACGTCGTGGATGCCTGCTTCCTCGAGAATGATGCGCGCTGCACCACCGGCGATGACTCCGGTACCGGGCGCTGCGGGCTTCAGCAGCACGCGGCCTGCGCCGGAGATGCCGAGGATGGGGTGCGTGATCGTGCTGCCGGCAAGGGCAACGTCGAACAGGTTGCGCTTTGCTTCCTCGGTGCCCTTCTGGATGGCCAGCGGAACTTCCTTGGCCTTTCCGTAGCCGAGACCGACGCGGCCGTTGCCGTCACCGACGACCACGAGCGCGGTGAAGGAGAAACGGCGTCCGCCCTTCACGACCTTGGCCACGCGGTTGATGTGGATGACGCGCGACTCGCGCAGTGCACCCGGCTCGGTGGGTGCGGGGTTGAACGTGTTGCTCATCAGAACTCCAGTCCTGCTTCACGGGCAGCTTCTGCTGCGGCTGCGACACGACCGTGGTAGGCGTAGCCGCCACGGTCGAAGACGACGACTGACACACCGGCGGCCTTGGCGCGCTCGGCCACGAGCTGGCCCACCTTCTGTGCGGCGGCGACGGTGGAACCGTTCGCGCCGCGGAGGTCGGCTTCCACTGACGACGCGGACGCGATGGTGTGGCCCAGGTCGTCGTTGATCAGCTGGAGGCTGAAGTGCTTGTTCGTGCGGTGCACGGCGAGACGCGGACGCTCCGCGGTGCCGTGGATCTTCTTGCGGACGCGACGGTGACGACGCAGACGCGACTCGCGACGGATCTTTGCGATGTTTGCCATGTTCTTACCCGATCACTTCTTGCCGGTCTTGCCGGCCTTGCGGAGGATGCGCTCGCCTGCGTAGCGCACGCCCTTGCCCTTGTACGGCTCGGGCTTGCGGATGGAACGGATGTTGGCGGCGACCTGGCCGACCAACTCCTTGTCGATGCCCTTCACGATGACGCGTGTCTGCGCGGGGATCTCGAACGAGATTCCGGCAGGTGCCTCGACGATGACGGGGTGCGAGAATCCGAGGGCGAGGCGCAGGTTCTGGCCCTGTGCCTCGGCGCGGTAACCGACGCCGACGATCTCGAGTTCCTTCGCGAAGCCGTCGGTGACACCGACGACCATGTTGCTGACCAGCGTGCGCGTGAGGCCGTGCAACGCACGGTTGGTGCGCTCGTCGTTCGGGCGCTCGACGAGGAGTGTGTTCTCCTCCTTGCGCACGACGATCTCGCCGGGGATCTCGCGGGAGAGGTTGCCCTTCGGGCCCTTCACGGAGACGGTGCGACCGGCGATGGACACTTCGACACCGTTCGGGACGGTGATGGGGGCCTTGCCAATACGTGACATTTCGATTCCTACTTTCGGCCGATCACCAGACGAAGCACAGGACTTCGCCGCCGACCTTGCGCTTGCGCGCCTCGCGGTCGGTCATGAGACCTTGGCTGGTGGACAGGACGGCGACGCCGAGGCCACCGAGAACGCGCGGCACCGCACCGGAGTTGCGGTACACGCGGAGACCCGGGGTCGACACGCGGGTGAGTCCGCTGATCGTGCGGTGACGGTCATCGGAATACTTCATGTTGATGGAGAGCACGTTGCCGGGACCCGAGGTGTTGGCGGCCACTGCGTAGTCAGCGATGTAGCCCTCCTTCTTCAGGATCTCGGCGAGCGCGACCTTCTGCTTGGACGACGGCATGACGACGACTTCCTTCAACGCGGTGTTCGCGTTGCGGATGCGGGTCAGCATGTCGGCGATGGGATCAGTCATCATGATGGGTACCTCACCAGCTCGCCTTCGTCACGCCCGGGATCTCGCCGGCGTGCGCCATCTCGCGGAGGCACACACGGCAGAGGCCGAACTTGCGGAACACCGAACGTGCACGGCCGCACTTGCGGCAGCGCGTGTACGCACGCACCTTGTACTTCGGTGTGGCGTTCGCCTTGTTGATAAGAGACTTCTTGGCCATTGTTCTTCCTGCCTACTTCTTCTTGCCGCCGCGAACGGGGCCACGACCCTTGGGCTTCTTGCGCGCGGGGGCACCGCCCTCGTTGCCGCGCTTGAAGGGGAAACCGAATGCATCGAGGAGGGCACGGCCCTGCTCGTCCGTCGCGGCCGTCGTGACAAGGGTGATGTCCATGCCGCGCGGTGCGTCGATCTTGTCGTAGTCGATCTCCGGGAACACCGTCTGCTCCGAGAGTCCGAACGTGTAGTTGCCGCGTCCGTCCCACGAGTGGGCCGGCAGACCGCGGAAGTCGCGGATACGTGGGATCGCGACCGACAGCAGACGGTCGAAGAACTCCCACATGCGGTCACCGCGGAGTGTGACCTTGCAACCGATTGCCTGGTTCTCGCGCAGCTTGAAGTTCGCGATGGAGTCGCGCGACTTCGTGACGATGGGCTTCTGACCGGAGATCAGCGTGAGGTCGGCGACCGCACCCTCCAGCAGCGACGGCTGCTGGGTGGCCTTGCCGACGCCCATGTTGATGACGATCTTCTCGAGCTTGGGGACCTGCATCACGTTCGACAGACCGAGCTGGGCGAGCAGAGCCTGCTTCACCTCGGCGTCGTAACGCTGCTTCAGGCGCGGAGTGGTGGCGGTTGCCATCAGACTTCGTCTCCTGTCTTCTTGGCGACGCGCACCTTGGTGCCGTCGGCCTTGACCTTGTAACCGACACGGGTCGGCTTGCCCTTTGCGACGAGCATCACGTTCGATGCGTCGAGGGGCATGTCCTTTTCGATGATGTCGGCCTTCTGGTTCGCCTGGGTCGCCTTCATGTGGCGCTTGGCGATGTTGATGCCGGCAACGATGACCTTGTTTTCCTTCGGGAGAACAGCGGTGATCTCACCCTGCTTGCCCTTGTCCTTGCCGCTGATGACCTGGACTGTGTCGCCCTTCTTGAACTTCATGGCTTAGAGCACCTCCGGTGCGAGCGAGACGATTCGCATGAACTTCTTGTCACGCAGCTCACGGCCGACGGGTCCGAAGATTCGGGTGCCGCGGGGCGTGAGGTCTTCCTTGATGAGCACGGCTGCGTTCTCGTCGAAGCGGATGTAGGAGCCGTCTGCACGGCGCTTCTCCTTCTTCACGCGGACGACGACGCAACGAACGACCTCGCCCTTCTTGACGCCGGCACCGGGGATTGCGTCCTTGACGGTGCCGATGAACACGTCACCGATGGATGCGTAGCGACGGCGCGTGCCGCCGAGCACCTTGATGACGAGAACTTCCTTCGCGCCGCTGTTGTCGGCCACGCGGAGACGGGATTCCTGCTGGATCACTTTGCACGCTCCAGGACATCGGTGATGCGCCAGCGCTTGAGCTTCGACATCGGGCGGATCTCCATGACGCGCACGCGGTCGCCGACCTGGACGTCGTTCGCCTCGTCGTGTGCATAGAGCTTCTTGGTGCGAAGGACGAACTTGTCGTACTTCTTGTGCTTCACGCGCTCGACGACTGCGATCACGGCGGTCTTGTTCATCTTGTTGGAGACGACGAGACCCTCGCGGACCTTGCGTGCGGCGCGTGCTTCGTTGTTTGCTTCGGTCATGTGACTGCTCACTTCGAGACGGCCTCAGCCGCTGCGATTTCCTTCGCACGGATGAGGGTGTTGATGCGGGCGATCTGGCGACGGACCTTCTTCAGCTCGGCGTTCGAGTCGAGCTGTCCGGTTGCGTTGCGGAATCGCAGGTTGAGTGCCTCTTGCTTCGTTGCACGGAGCTCGGCCACGAGGCCGGCGATGTCCATGTCGCGGAGGTCATTGATTGAACGTGCCATCTGTTGTCCTTCGATCAGATCGGTTCGTCGCGCGAGATGACGCGCGCCTTGATGGGCAGCTTCTGGATGGCGCGCTCGAGAGCGGCCTTCGCAATTTCGGGGGTGGGGTACGACAGCTCGAACATCACGCGGCCCGGCTTCACGACTGCAACCCAGAACTCGGGGTTGCCCTTGCCCGAACCCATGCGGGTCTCGGCGGGCTTCTTCGTGACCGGCTTGTCGGGGAACACGTTGATCCACACCTTGCCGCCACGCTTGATGTGACGGGTCATGGCGATACGTGCAGCCTCGATCTGGCGGGCAGTGATCCAGCCCGGCTCGAGAGCCTGGATGCCGTACTCACCGAATGCCAGGTCGCTTCCGCCCTTGGTCATCCCGTTCATACGACCGCGCTGGTGCTTGCGGTGCTTTACCTTGCGGGGCATCAACATGGTCAGTCCTCTCCTCGCAGCTTCGGCGTCTCGTGCGAGTCGTGCATGCGACGCTCGATCGCCTCTTCCTCTTCCAGAAGGCGCTCGAACTCGGGGTCTGCTTCCTTCACGAGCGGCGCGATGACTTCCTCGGGCTCGGCAACCGGTGCGGCCTTCGGGCCGGCCGACGACACGACCTTGCGGCCTGCGGGTGCTGCCGCCGCCTCGACGAGTGCCTGACCGGACGTCTCGCCTGCTGCCATTGCAGCCTCACGGGACACCTTGTCCTGGCCCTGGGTCTTGTACGGGACGATGTCGCCCTTGTACAGCCACACCTTGACGCCGACGCGACCACTGCTGGTGCGGGCCTCGCGGAAGCCGTAGTCGATGTCGGCGCGCAGCGTGTGCAACGGCACGCGACCCTCGCGGTACCACTCGGTGCGGCTCATTTCCGCGCCACCGAGGCGGCCGGAGCACTGCACGCGGATGCCGAGTGCGCCGAACTTCTGGGCGTTCTGCACGGCGCGCTTCATGGCGCGGCGGAATGCGATGCGGTTGACCAACTGGTCGGCAACGCCCTGCGCGATGAGAGCCGCGTCGAGTTCTGCCTGCTTGATCTCGACGATGTTCAGCTGCAGGCGGTTATTGCCCGTGATGCGGGCGAGACCTGCGCGCAGTTCGTCTGCCTTCGCACCCTTGCGGCCGATGACGATGCCCGGACGTGCGGTGTGAACGTCGATGCGGAGCTTGTCACGGGTGCGCTCGACCTCGACACGGCTGACGGCTGCGTCCTCGAGGGTGGTCATGAGGTACTCGCGGATCTTCCAGTCCTCGGTGAGGTAGTCCTTGTACTCGCGCTCGCTGAACCAGCGGCTCTTCCAGTCGGTGGTGACACCCAGACGGAAGCCGTACGGATTGATCTTCTGACCCATTAGCTCTCGCTCTCTTCGGTCGCTGCTGCTTCTGCGGCTTCGACGTTCTCTGCAGCAGGTTCTTCGTTCTTCGGTGCCTCGGCTGCCGGTGCTGCCTTGCGGCTGGCGGCCACGCGTGCGCGGCGGTTCGGCGTTGCGGCACCCTTGGCCATTGACTTGGCGTCGCGAACGGCCATCTGCTGCTCGCTCATGACGTCGACGACGATGGTGATGTGGCAGGTGCGCTTGTTGATCTTGCCGGCACGGCCGCGTGCGCGGGGCGAGAAACGCTTGAGGGTCGGGCCCTCGTCGGCGTAGCAGGCCTTCACGAACAGGTCGTCCGCGTCGAGTTCGTCGTTGTTCACGGCGTTGGCGACGGCGGATGCGAGCAGCTTGCGGATGACGCGGGCCGCCTCGCGGTCCGTGAACTGGAGGATCTCGTCGGCACGACGGACGTCCTTGTCACGGATGAGGTTGAGGACGACGCGTGCCTTCGATGCGGACATGCGGATGTACTTCGCGGACGCGCGGGTGCCACCCTTGGTGCCCCACTTGTCGCGGTTCTTTTCGTTGAGCTTCGGACCAGGCATGACTTACTTCTTTGCGTTCTTTTCCTGGCCGGCGTGGAACTTGAAGGTGCGAGACGGTGAGAACTCGCCCAACTTGTGCCCGACCATGGACTCAGTGACGTACACGGGCACGTGCTTGCGACCGTCGTGGACGGCGATCGTGTGACCGACCATGTCCGGGACGATGGTCGAGCGACGCGACCAGGTCTTGATGACCTTGCGGTCGCCGCTTGCGTTTGCAGCGTCGACCTTCTTGAGCAGGTGTTCGTCGACGAACGGACCCTTCTTGAGGCTGCGCGACATGGATTACCTCCGACCCTTGCCGGTACGACGCCGGCGAACGATGAGTGCCTGTGACGGCTTCTTCTTTGAACGTGTACGGCCTTCCGGCTTGCCCCACGGGGAGACTGCAGGGCGTCCACCGGACGTCTTGCCCTCGCCACCGCCGAGCGGGTGGTCGACCGGGTTCATGGCGACACCGCGAGTCTGCGGACGCACGCCCTTCCAACGGTTGCGACCGGCCTTGCCGATCTTGATGAGCTCGTGCTCCGAGTTGCCGACCTCACCGACGGTGGCGCGGCAGTCGAGCGGCACGCGGCGCATTTCGGTGGAGGGCAGGCGCAGCGTGGCGTAGTCGCCGTCCTTTGCGACCAGCTGGACGGCCATGCCGGCCGAACGGCCGATCTTGCCGCCCTGGCCGGGGCGCAGCTCGACGTTGTGCACGACGGTGCCGACGGGCATGTAGCGCAGCTGCAGGGCATTGCCGGGCTTGATGTCGGCGCCGTGGCCGCTCATCACGCGCATTCCGGCCTCGAGGCCCTTCGGCGCGAGGATGTACGACTTGGTGCCGTCGACGTAGTGCAGGAGCGCGATGCGGCAGGTGCGGTTCGGGTCGTACTCGATCCCGACGACCTTCGCCTCGACACCGTCCTTCGTGCGCTTGAAGTCGATGATGCGGTACTGGTTCTTGTTGCCGCCGCCCTTGTGACGGGCAGTCTTGCGACCGTACGAGTTGCGACCACCGGTGTTCGTCTTCTTGGCGAGAAGGGTCTTCTCCGGCGTCGACTTCGAGATGTCGCTGAAGTCCGAGACCGTCTGGAAACGACGGCCGGCACTGGTGGGCTTGCGCTTGCGAATGGCCATGATGAATCTCAGCTTTCGAACAGCGGGATCTTGCTGCCCGCTGCGAGGGTGACGATGGCGCGCTTCGTGTCGGGACGCTTGCCAAGACGGTTGGTGTTGCGGGTGCGGGTGATCTTGCCCTTGCGGTTCAAGGTGTTCACCTTCAGCACCTTCACGCCCCAGATGGCCTCGATGGCATCGTGGATCTCGGGCTTGGTTGCGTCGACGGCCACCTGGAAGGTGTACACGTCGGCCTCGATCAGCGCGTAGCTCTTCTCAGAGACGACGGGCTGGATGATGATGTCGCGGGGATCCTTCATCACTCGGCATCCTTCTGTGCGGGGAGGCTGTCCTTGCTGAAGACGATCCAGTCATTGCAGAGAACGTCGTACGCATTGAGCTCACCGGTGAGGATGAGCTGAACCTCGGGAATGTTGCGGAAACTCTTGATGGCGGTCTCGTCGTTGCCGTTGACGACGACCAGCATCTTGCCGGTGAGACCGAGAGCGGCGAGTGCCTTCGATGCGTCCTTGGTGCTCGGGGCCGAGAAGCCCCAGGAGTCGACGATGACGACGCGGCCCTCGTTCTTGCGGTCGCTGAGCGCGGACGCGAGTGCGAGACGCACCATCTTCTTCGGCACGCGCTGGGTGTACTTGCGCGGCTTCGGACCATGGGCGATGCCGCCACCGGTGTAGTGCGGGGCGACGATCGAACCCTGACGGGCACCGCCGGTGCCCTTCTGGCGGAACGGCTTCTTGCCGCCACCGGAGACTTCGCCACGGGTCTTGGTGCTCTGGGTGCCGGAGCGACGGTGGGCCAACTGGGCGGTCACCACCTGGTGCATGACCGGCACGTTCGGCTGGATGCCGAACAGCTCGTCCGCGACGTCGATGGAGCCTGCGCTCTTGCCGCTTGCGTTCTTGAGGTCTACTGATGCCATCTGGATCACTTCGCCTTCACTGCGTTGCGCACGATGACAACGCCGCCGTTCGGGCCCGGAACCGAGCCCTTGATGAGAAGAAGACCGCGCTCGGGATCTGCAGAGACAACCTCGAGATTCAGCGTGGTGACCTGCTCGTTGCCCATGTGACCCGCCATGCGCAGACCCTTGAACACGCGACCGGGGAACGAGCACGAACCGATCGAGCCCGGTGCACGGTGGTGCTTGTGGTTGCCGTGGCTGGCGCCCTGGCCGTTGAAGTTGTGACGCTTCATGCCGCCGGCGAAGCCCTTGCCTCGGCTGACAGCAGTGACGTCGACCTTCTCGCCCGCGGCGAGCAGGTCGGCGAGGATCTCCTGGCCGACCTCGAAACCGTCGACCGAGTCGAGGCGGAGCTCGACGACGCGACGACCCGGCTCCACGTTCGCCTTTGCGAAGTGACCGGCCTCGGCCTTCGTGAGCTTGGTTGCGCTCTTGTTTCCGTATGTGACCTGCAGTGCGTTGTAGCCGTCACGGTCGTTGGTCTTCACCTGGACGACGCGTGCCGGTTCGACGCGCAGCACGGTGACCGGGATGACGCGCTGGTCATCCCCCCACACCTGTGTCATGCCGACCTTTTCGCCGACGATCGCTTTTTGTGCCATTGCGTTTCTCGTTTTGCTGTTTCACGCAAATGCTCCGTGGGCATTTCTGCCAACGGAGCACTTGATCTGGGTTGTGCCGTGTGGTTTCGGCAAGCCGACCTTCACGGACGTCGATTGTGATTTTTCGACGATCGATCTTGCTCTCCGGACCGGGGTCCGAATCGCACGGAATGGAAACGCTATCGGCGCAAAGTTCCCGCCGCTACCCCTGAAATCAAGGGATTCAGGGCCTGCGGGGCCGGATGCTCAGAGAGGGAAACGGGCCCGCAGCCAGTCGATGACGGCGTCCATTGCGGGCCTGCGGTGGCCCTCCAGATAGTGGGGGGCACCCTTCATTTCCACGTACGTCTTGTCCGCGGCACCCGAGTTCTCCACTATCTCCATGGCCTGGCGGACCCGGATCTCCGTGTCAGCGGTGGGGTGGACCAGGATCGTCGGGACGGTCACCCTGGGCATGGTGTCGGCCAGCTTGGCGTGGCTGGACAGGCCCGACCAGGTGGACAGCCAGCCCCGGGCGGTCATGGTGCGGGCCAGGCCGGCTCGGCCGTAATTGGCCTCAAAGGGGTCCGGGAAGGCGAAAAGAGACCCCATCGGGCGGTCATCGGGGTCAATCGACAGGTCCAAATAGGCCGGATCAGCCAGGGTTCGGTAGATGGTCATGTAACGGGTGAAGACCCGGCGGGCCCTCAGTTCCCGCCATTCGGCAGGGCTTGTGCCTTTGTGAATGCCGTTCAGAGCCTCCCCGGCTGCCTCGGCATCGGCAATCGACTGTTTGGCCACGGCATCAAGCCTGGCCACCCGTGCAATCTGGGCTTCACGGTAGGTGGCGAGCCACTCGGGGTCGTACCGACAGGGTTCTGGCCAGGGCCGCCAGCCATTGTCCGGGTTGTACATGTCCAGCTCGGGCACCCGGGAGAAAGGGTCGGTCTCGTCGGCCACCGACGGGTCGATGACCTGGAGCATGAAGACGCCCTCGCCCGGGTGGGCAGCCATGCCGATCCACCCGTCGCCGATGCCGAGTTCGGCGTTCGCCATTGCCATCAGCGAACCACCGCCCGAGTTGCCGAGCAGCACGACGGACTCCGCACCGCGCGAGAGCATGAAGTCGTGCGCGGCCTTCACGTCGGTGATGCAGTTCTCGTGCAGGCAGTCGATGTCGTTGTTCATGTACCGCGTGCCGAAGCCGAGCACCGCATAACCGGCGGCCGCGAGCAACGGGCACGCGTAGTGGACCGTGAAGTCACCACGCGGGTGGCTGAGGATCACGGCCGTCTTCCACTTGCCGTTCGGTGGCGTCCACAGGATTCCGCGCACCAGCGCGCCATCGGGTGTGACGATGCGGACGTCCTCACGTGGGATCTCCACGTCCGGTGCATCCTCCGCGAGCGGCCAGTAGCCGAGACCGAATGGTCTCGAGCCGCCGAGATGTGTGTCGATCATGACTGGGTTGCTTCCTCGGCGAGTTTCTTCGCACCGGGGTAGTCGGCCTTGCCGTTCGGTGCGCGCGGCACCTCGTGCACGAACACCACACGCTTCGGTGACTTGTAGCCGGACAGTTGCGACTTCACGGACGTGATGACGTCCGACTCGTTCACCGTCGCACCGGGTTGCGTCGAGGCGACGGCGACGACGATCTGCCCGAACTTCTCGTCGGGAAGACCGACGACCAGACAGTCGATGACACCGTCGGTGCGCTTCACTGCTTCCTCGACCTCCTCGGGGAAGACCTTCTCGCCTGCCGTGTTGATCACCTGGCTGCCGCGGCCGAGCAGGACCATGTTCCCGCTCTCGTCGAACGTCGCGAGGTCACCCGGGAACGCGTAGCGGATTCCGTCGATGACGCGGAACGTGCGTGCGGACTTCTCCGGGTCCTTGAAGTAACCGAACGGGGTGAGCCCGCCGTTCGCCACCTTTCCCGTGCGGCCGTCGCCCGGCGTCACCTCGACGTCGTCGTCGTCGAAGATCCTCGTGGTGGGGTTCATGGCGAATTTGGCCGTTTCCACGACACTTTCGCGCGTCGTCACGCTGACGCCCATGCCACCCTCGGTGCTGCCCATCGAGTCGACCAGCATGATCTGGGGGATGTGATCGATGAGCCGCATCTTCACTTCCTGTGTCCACATGACACCGGACGACGCCATGCGCTGCATCGAAGACGTGTCGTACGGACGTCCCTTGCGCACCGCGGCGTCCAGCGCGTCGGCGATCGGACGGGCGAATGCGTCGCCCACGATGATTGCATTGTTCACGCGGTCGCGCTCGACCATGGCCAGCAGTTCGTCCGCGTCGAACTTGCGGTTGGCGAGCAGCGCGACGGTTCCGCCCGCGGAGTGCGGCATCATCGCGCCGATCCACATTCCGGTGCCGTGCATCAACGGGCAGCACGGCGCGGCCACGTACGTGCCCGTCGACCTGCGGTGCTCCACGATCGACGCCACCGCCTCGTCCAGTTCGGTGGGAATCGGCAGCTTCTGCGCGTTGAACCCGTTCCCGACGAACGTGGCCGTCATCTCGCCGAGCCTGTACATCACGCCCTTCGGCATGCCGGTGGTGCCGCCCGTGTAGAGCATGTAGACGTCGTCTGGGCTGCGCTCGATGCGCGGTGCCGGGGCATGCGATGCGATCACGTCCTCGTACCTCACGTGACCCTCGACGTGCGCCGTGGCCGGCCCGTCATCCACCTCGACGAGCATCGAGAGGAGCGGCAGGTTCCCCGCGATCTCGGCGACACGGTCCGCGAGCGATGCGTGGTACACCAGCGCCTTGCAGTCGGCGTTGTCCAACAGGTACTGCATCTCCGAACCGAGGTAACGGAAGTTCACGTTGATGGGCACGACCCGTTGCTTGAACGCGCCGTAGTGGGCCTCCAGGTACTCGTTGCTGTTGTACAGGTACAGGCCGACCTTGTCGTCGGGTCCCAGTCCGGCAGCAGTCAGTGCCGATGCGAACCGCGCGGCCCTGTCGTCGTACTCGCGCCACGAGAAATGCCTGTCCCCGAAGATGACCGCCGGAACGTCGGGAATCGCGTCAGCGATTGCCTCCCAGACGGTCGCGAAAGTGGTGTCTGCAATTGCCCCCATGCGGAGATACTGCCACCACGGCGGTCACTTCCGTTCACCCGGCGCGGCACCCTACGATCGGTCCATGCCCGTTGTGTCGCACGCTGACGTCGACTCGTTCAGGCGCGACGGCTTCGTCGTTCTCCGCGGCGTGGTGCCACCCGAGACCCTGCGCACGATCGAATCAGGGGTCGAGGCGAACCTCGAATCACCGAGTGAATGGTCGAATGACTACACAACGGGCGATTCCGGCGGCCGCTTCTTCGATGACTACGTGAGCTGGCAGCGCATCCGCACTGGATGGCGTCCTGCCGCGGATCGCGGGTGAACTGATGGGGACCTCTTCCCCCAGGTTCTTCCACGAGCACGTGCTGGTGAAGGAACCCGGCACGTCGACACCGACCCCGTGGCACCACGACGACCCGTACTACGGCGTGGACGGAATGCAGAACGTGAGCCTGTGGGTGCCACTCGACCCCGTCCCGGCCACGGTCGCACTCCGGTGCATCACCGGCAGCCACACGGTGCCGCGCAGGTTCATCCCCAACAGGTTCGTCGATGACTCCCCCTACGTCGCCGAGGCAGCCGGCTTCGAGTTGTTCCCCTCTGCGGGGGAACTCG
>JBEGJV010000015.1:0-18883 GCA_041184385.1 Actinomycetota bacterium | reverse complement strand
CGAGTTCATGCGCAAGTTGCTGCTCGACGAGGTGGCCATGTGTCTCCTCTACAGCGAGCCGGGCGCCGGTTCCGACCTCGCGGGCATCCGCACGTCGGCCGTGCGGGATGGCGACGAGTGGGTCGTGAACGGCCAGAAGGTGTGGACGTCGGGTGCCAAGAGCGCCGACTACGGAATGTTGATCGCGCGCACCGACTGGGACCAGCCGAAGCACCGCGGCATCTCGTTCTTCTGGTTCCCCATGAACCAACCCGGTGTGGAGGTACGGCCGTTGCGCCAGGCCACGGGTGACTCACGGTTCAACGAGGTGTTCATCACGGACGCTCGCGTGCACGATTCGCACCGTCTCGGTGACCTCAACTCCGGTTGGTGGGTGCTGCAGACCGCGCTGATGTACGAGCGCGTCGCAATGGGCGGCGGCCGACGAGGTCCGGCACTGCGTTCCACGAAGGGTGCCACTGCGGCCGCGCACGGCTCCATCCCCATGCCGGACACGTCGCTGCTCTCGCTCGCACGCAAGATGGGCAAGCAGGACGACCCGTGGTTCCGCCAGGAGATCATGAAGCTGCACTGCATGCGGATGACGAACGAATGGAACGGCGAGCGCGCACGGGCGGCGGCCGAGGCCGGTGGCGCGTCACCTCTCGCGTCGCTCGGCAAGCTGAACATGGCGCAGATCCTCCACTATGCGGCACGCATCCAGGGTCACCTGTTGGGGATGGACGCGACACTCGCGGGGGAAGAGGGAAGCACCGTACACGCGCACAACTACTCGCAGTTGAACGCGTACTTCTTCTCGATCGGTGGCGGCACCGACCAGATCCAGCGCAACATCATCGGTGAGCGCGTTCTCGGCCTGCCGAAGGAACCCGAGGCCGACCGCGACCTCGCGTTCAAGAACGTCCCGGCCAGCACCACGCGCCGCGCGTAGCGGCGGTCACCTATCCGAGGCGCGCCGCCCGCCCCTGGCGCAGACCGTGTTCCGCGGCAGGCCTGCGGAAACGGGGGTCGAGCGAGTTCGGGCCCATCGCTGCAGTCGCCTCCGCATCGGCCGTGATGAAGTGCACGGTCGCACCGTTCGCGCGCAGTTCGTTCATCTCGGTCTCCACCGCCGGCGATGCACCGCCCGTGAGCGGTGCGAGGACGTGGACGGTGTCGTGACCCGCCGCGAGGTGCGCATTCGCACTGTTGCGCAGGCCACCGTCGTAATAGCGACGTCCGTTGATGGTCACGCACGGCCACACACCCGGGACAGCGCAACTGCTCGCCACTGCATCGATGAGAGAGATGCCGCTGTCCTTCGTCCACGTCACGAACCCGCCGGTGACGGCGTCGATGGCGGTGATGATCAGGGCGGCGTCCGGCCATGCGTCAGTCCCGATGCGCCGTTCGATGACCGCCCGTCGTGTCGCCTCGTCCACGGACGGCGCCGACAGGGCCAGGTCACCGATCCCGCGTCGCTGCTCGTCGGAGTGTGTGCCGCCGTCGGTCATCATCCCGAAGATCTCGGTGAGAAGATCGACGTCGATGCGCGGGGAGATCTCGCCGTGGTTCTCGTCGAGCTGACGTGCGTACAGGTCGGCCAGCGAGTTGCCGGTGCGCAGCTGCGCGCCGACCGTCGAGCCCGCCGACGTCCCGATGACCGTGTCCGCCGTTGCGGGGATGTCGAGACCGTTCTCCTGCAGGCCGAGCAGAACGCCGATCTCCCATGCGATGCCCGTGACACCGCCGCCCGCAAGAACCAGTGCTGTCGACATGGTGCTTTGTCTAGTGCCCCACGCGCGCCGGTGACGATTTTTGTTGCGTCTTTGTTTCGCCGTCACGGGGGTTTCGGGGCCCTCCGTACACTCCGAGGAGCATGAGCACGCCGGTGTCCGTTGACCTCCTGGAGGAGTACCCGAGGGCCTTGTTCGACGCCGTCACGACGGCGTATCCCGCATGGTTGACCGCGCGTGCGGAACACATCCTCGTCGCTTCCGGACGCGGACTCACCGCAGAGGAGTGCTCGTCTCTTGGTTCCGCGGTGAGCGAATCGGCGGACCTCATGGCTCACGGTCTGTGCGCGCTTCTCGCCACCGATGTGGATGACCAACGCCAGAACCCGCTGCACCTTCTGCGTGCA
Source organism: Actinomycetota bacterium (assembly GCA_041184385.1). GTDB lineage: Bacteria > Actinomycetota > Acidimicrobiia > Acidimicrobiales > Ilumatobacteraceae > UBA2093. The sequence goes on along the minus strand of JBEGJV010000015.1, from coordinate 16,761 downwards.
TCGTCGCAGGCGGTCACGGAATTTCTCGGGTCACTCGGCCTGCGGCCACCGATGCGCGACGAGTTCGAGACGCGCGCAATGCCCGATGACGTCTACGCGATCGGTCCGCTTGCGTGGATCGACATGGGCGACGACGTGCACGAGGCCGGCATCTCGTGGGGTGCGTGGAAGGCCGCCACCGTGCTGACCCGCCGCAGGGCAGAGGGCAAGGTCGGCTGAGATGGCAATGCGCGCGGACGTGATCGCGGACACCGGCGTGAAGGGGCTGTCGGCGTGCCAGGCGCTGTCTGACGCAACCGATGAGTGGCTGCGCGGTGTGTTCGCCGCCGCGGTGGAGGGCGAGAAGAAGGCGGACCGCATCGCGTTGATCGCGGTCGGCGGTTACGGGCGGCGTGAGTTGGCACCGTTCAGCGACCTCGACGTCCTGCTGGTGCATGACGGCGTTAAGAACATCGGTGACATCGCATCGAAGATCTGGTACCCCATCTGGGACGCCGGCCTGAAGCTGGGTCATTCCGTGCGTTCGCCGAAAGAGACGATGCAGATGTGCACGACGGATCTCGACACCGCCACTGCTCTCGTCACGGCGCGCTGGCTGGCGGGCAGCGAGTCGCTCGCCGCCGAGGTGATCTCCGGTGCGTCCGACATCTGGCGCCGTCGCGGCCGCGAGTGGCTGGTGGAGCTGCACAAGCGCGTGCTCGAGAGGTACGCGAAGGATGGCGAGGTCGCTTTCCTCCTGGAGCCGAACCTGAAGGAGGGACTCGGCGGACTGCGCGACATCCATGCGCTCGGTTGGGCCGTGGATGCGGGCCTCGAGCTGAATTCTGACGACCGCGCGCAGCTGGTGCGCAGCAACGAGGTTCTCCTCGACGTGCGCGTGGCGTTGCACCGGCACATCGGCCGTGCCCAGGAGGTGCTGCGTCTCGAGGACCAGGCACCCGTGGCGCAGGCGTGCGGGTACGCGAACGACGACGCATTGATGGCGTCGCTCGCAGAGGTCGGCCGCCGCATCGCGTGGATCGCCGACGAGGCATGGGCGCAGCTCGACCCGCCGGCCGGCCGGTCGCCCGTGCCTGCAGACGTCGCGCCGGGCGTGCAGTTGATCAACGGCGAGATCCACCTCGACGACACCGTCGATGTGTCGGACCCCACGCTGTTGCTGCGTGTCGCGACTGCTGCCGCACACCACCGCGCCCGCATCGACCGCGCGTCGCTGAACCGACTGGGCGAGTCGGCACCCGTGTGGCCGGACCCGTGGCCCGCCGGTGCGTCCGACGGACTGGTCGCACTGCTGCTGGAGGGCGATGCCGCGATCCCCGTGTTCGAGTCTCTCGACCAGCGCAACCTCTTCGTGAAGGTGCTCCCCGAATGGGCACCGGTGCGCAGCCGGCCGCAGCGCAACGCGTACCACCGCTACACGGTGGACCGCCACCTGTGGCAGACCGTCGCGAACGCGGCGAAGTTGGTCGACCGCGTCGCACGTCCCGACCTGCTGATGATCGGTGCGTTGTTCCACGACCTCGGCAAGGGGTACCCGGGGGACCACACGGAAGTGGGTGTGGAACTTTTCTCCACGATCGGCCACCGCATGGGGCTCTCCGAGGCGGACCAGAGGATTGTCTCGTTGATGATCGAGCACCACCTGTTGCTCGCAGACACCGCGACCCGCCGCGACCTCAGTGACGACGCGACAATCACCATGGTCGCGGAGAAGCTCGGCTCTCAGGTCGCTCTCGACCTGCTGCACGCGCTCACCGAGGCCGATTCGCTCGCGACGGGGCCGTCGGCGTGGAGCGAGTGGAAGTCCGAACTGATACAGCTTCTCGTCGAACGCGTGCGGCACGTTCTCGGCGGTGGTGACGTGCAGGAGGTCATGTGGCGCCTCTTCCCCGATGCGTCGGTCCTCGAGTTGATGGCGGCGGGCGTGATCGCCATCCGTGCCGAACCCGACCGCGTCACCGTCGTCAGCCCCGACATACCGGGAACGTTCAGCCGAGTGGCGGGTGTGATGGCACTGCACGGACTCGACGTGCTCGGTGCCGAGGCGCACTCCGACGAGCAGGGGATGGCTGCATCACAGTTCCGTGTCTCCGTCCCGTACGCGGGTGAGATCGACTGGGCACCGATTGTTTCGAATCTCGACCGCGCTTTGAGCGGGCGGCTTGCCATCGGTTCGCGTCTCTCGGAGCGCGCAGCGAACGTGCGCCCGCGCCGTGCGGTGTCGGCCGCGAAGCCCGCAGCGCCGTCCGTGCGCTTCGACGACAACGCGTCGTCCAACGCGACGTTCCTTGAGGTGCGTGCGCCGGACCAGGTCGGCGTGCTGCACCGCATCACGAAGGCGATGGCCGACCTCGGTCTCGACATCCGCCACGCGCGCGTCCTCACGCTCGGCAACGAGGTCGTCGACTCGTTCTACGTGTGCGAGGCAGGCGGCGGCAAGGTGGTGGACCCGTCGTACCGGGACGAGATCGCCCGCGCGATTCTCCATTCGCTCGAGGGCAACTAAGGTTCGGGCGTGTCCGACGCCTCCCCCGCAGATTTCACCCGCGACCTCATCCGGTGGAGCGAGACGCTCGCCGCCATCGCGCGCACGGGAATGGGATTCACGCAGAGCCTGTACGAGAAGGAGCGCTACGAGGAGGTGCTGAAGGTTGCCGCCGACATCAAGGGCGCGGCCGACGAGGCCCTCGAGGTGCGCCGCGAACAGGACCACTTCGTGCAGGAGTGGATGGAATCCGTCGGCGAGGGCGTGCCCGGGTACGTCACGCCGAAGGTTGCCATCGGGTGCATCGTCGGCAACGAAAAGGGCGAGATCCTGCTGGTGCAGCGCAAGGACAGCGGTGTGTGGCTGTACCCCACGGGTTGGGCTGATGTCGGTTACTCACCGGCCGAGGTGGCCATCAAGGAAGTGCACGAGGAGACGGGCATCATCGCCGAGCCGACGGCTCTGATGGGTGTCGTCGACGGGATGCGCATGGGCTTCTCGCGCTTCGGCATGTACATGCTCCTCTTCCACATGAACGCCGTCGGCGGCGAGCTGAACGGTCACCCGTTGGAGACCGGCGATGTCGGCTGGTTCGCCGCGGACGCCCTGCCGTCTCCAATTGCCGGTGTGCAGTGGTGGGGACCGATGGCCTTCGACGCGATCAACGGTGTGAAGTCGCACGCCACGTTCGATTCGCCGCGTGACCAGATGTGGCGCGGCGAGTCAGGCGACCACTGAGCGGTCAGTTGCCGTCCTGGTCGCGCAGGAACTGCTCGACCTCGTCGACGAGCGAACTGCCGTCGTCCTCTTCGCTCTCCTCGAACTCGAACTCGAGCTGGTTCGGGTTGTAGGCGTCGTCACCCAGTTCCTCGAGACGGCGGACGTACTCGGCGAGATCGTCGTCGTCGTCGATCATCTCCTGGATCTGCTCGTCGTACTCGACCACGTCGTTGTGCAGCGCCCCGAGCGGAGGGGGAGTGCCGATGATCTCGCCCGCGCGCTGGATGAGCGCGTTGGCCGCCTTCGGGGACGGGATCTGCGATGCGTACGCGGGCACGGTGGCCCACAGGGACACAGCGGGGATGGAGGACTGGATGCAGGCGTCGTTGACCACGCCGATGATGCCGGTGGGGCCCTCGTACTGGGGCTTCTGCAGGTCGAAACGCTCGATCATGGTGTCGTCGGACGACGTGCCCATGATGCGCGTGGACTGGCTGTGGGCGACATCGGCGATCAACGCGCCGAGCGTCAGCACCATGGAGGCGTCGTACTGCACGGCGACGCTCAGCACCTGCTCGGTGAAGAGTCGCCAGCGCAGGCTGGGCTCGGGCCCGAGCAACAGGATCACGTCGGACCCCGGCGTGCTGGCGTGCCACATGGAGACCTTCGGCCACACGATGTCGCGCTGGTTCGACCCACGCAGCCGCACGGACGGACGGATGGAGGCGAAGTCGGTGAAGTCCTCGGGGTCGATCTCGGCGAGCGGCTGTGCCTGCCACGCATCGATGAGCGTCCGCACGGCCATGCTCGCGCCGTCGGCCGCATCGTTCCATCCCTGGAAGGCGGCGATGATGACCGGACGCTGGAGCGTCGGTCTCGACTGCCATCTCACATGGTCATTCGCCGTCATCGGGTCCCAAACTACCGCCGAATTCGGCACACCAATTTTGGGATGCACCCGAGAAACCCGTGAATTCACGGGCGTCCAGCCATTGTGTGGCAAGGTGGACGTGATGTCAGCAGTGATCGAACGAGTGGGTGCCGTGACCGACGATTTGGTGGACGCGTTCGCCCGTCTCATCCCGCAGTTGTCGTCGTCCAACCCGCCCCCGGGGCGCGATCAGTTGCAGGCAATCGTGTCGTCCGACGCGTGCGTCCTGTTCGTCGCACGGGTCGACGGCCGCATCGTTGGTTCCTTGACACTCGCGACGTTCCCCATCCCCACCGGTGTGCGTGCGTGGATCGAGGACGTCGTCGTCGACGGCGACGCGCGCGGTCACGGTGTCGGTGAGGCCCTGAACATGGCTGCCATCGACGAGGCACGCGCACGCGGCGCCATCACCGTGGAACTGACGTCACGGCCGTCGCGCGAGGCGGCCAACAGGCTGTACAAGCGCATCGGTTTCGTGCAGCGCGAGACGAACGTCTACCGCTACACCCTGTAGACGGGCCTCAGGCCGGTTCGGCCACCAGTATCGGGATGGTGCGGTCCGTCTTCGCCTTGTAGGTCTCGTACTGCGGGAACACGGCGGCGGAGCGTGACCACCACTCGTCGTACTCGGCACCCGTGACCTCGCGCACCTTCACGAAGAAGGGCTCGGGGCCGTCCTGCACCGTCACCTCGGTGGGGTTCGCCAGCAGGTTGTGGTACCAGTTCGGGTTGTCCGGTGCCCCGCCCTTGGATGCGACCAGTGCGTACGAGCCGTTGTGCTCCACGCGCATCAACGCGATCTTGCGCACAGCGCCCGACTTCGCACCGCGCATCGCCACGATGATCACCGGGATGCCGGTGTCGAGCAGGGTGTGGCCCCTCGTGCCGCCGGAGGACTCGTACTCCTCGATCTGGTCGCGCACCCACTTGGAGGTGCTGGGGACGTATTCGCCGCTGAGCTGTGCCATGGAAGCAACCTATCGGCGGTTGAATGTGTGCCATGTCCGACACCTCAACGACTCCGCTCGTCATCCAGCACTGGATTGCCACCTCACAGGAAGAAGTGTGGCGCGCGTGGACGACACCAGAATTGTTCCACCAGTGGTTCAGCCCGGAGGGCCTGCACATCCCGCTCGACACCGTCGTGATCGAACCGTGGGTGGGCGGTCGCTTCGAGTGCACCATGGTGTTCGACGAGACCGGTCAGCGCAACGAGAACAAGGGGTTCCTGGTCGAACTCGAGGAGCCGCGGCTCATCGTCGGCGGCGAACTGAACGTGGGTGACGAGATCACCACTGGCTTCAGGTCCGTCCAGTCGTTCACCCCGGAAGACGGCGGAACGTTGATTCGGGTGGAACAGCACGGGTTGCCCCCCGAACTCGTCGGCAACACGCAGGTGCACGAGGCGTTCAGGTCCAGCTACCGCAAGCTCGGCCGACTGCTAGGGGTCGCCACCGAGGAGCGTGAGTGCCGTTGAGCTCTGTCGTCACGATCTTCCGCAACCGCCTGCGTGACGGGGCTGCCGATGCCTACGGCCCGGTGGCGACGGAGATGACGGAACTGGCGCGCACCATGCCCGGCTTCGTCGACTCGAAGACGTTCACCGCACCCGACGGGGAGCGGGTCACGGTCGTGACCTTTGCCGACCGTGAGTCACACAACGCATGGCGTGACCACCCGGGCCACCGCGCCGCACAGCAGCGCGGCATCGAAGAGTTCTACGAGACGTACGTCATTCAGGTGGCGGACACCACGTACGAGCACTCGTTCACTCGGTAGGGACAGACTCCATCGAGTCGGAGAGGCCGGCGCGCGTGCGCAGCGGCCATTCGGGCAGCCAGAAGCCGATCGCGATCGCGCAGAGCATGACGAGGGCACACCCCAGGTAGATGCGTCCGACGCCCGTGGCGACACTCTCGATGACGGCCTGTCGCGACACGGCGGGCAGCTTCGCGATCTCCTTCGGCGAACGGATGAGGCTTGATGCCTTCGCAGCCTCGATGCCGGTCTTCCTCGGGATCTCGCTCCGGATGGTGCTGTTCAGGATCGTGCCGAAGATGGCGAGACCCACCGAGCCACCGAACGAACGGAAGAACATCATGGTGGCTGTCGTGACGCCCATGTCCTGGTACTCCACCGCGTTCTGGCCGGCGATGGACGTGGTGCTGAAGACCGAGGCGGTGCCGAAGCCCATGAGGACCATCGGGATGATGAGAGTGCCGTAGGACGTCGTGCCCGACACGGTGGACACCACGTAGAGACCGATGACCGACATGACACATCCGATGATGGGGAAGGGCTTGTATCGGCCCGTCTTCGAGATCAACCGTCCGACACCGAACGTGGCCGCGGTGACACCGAACATCTGCGGGATCGTGCGCAAGCCCGAGCTCGTGGGGGAGAGGAGGAGAGAATCCTGGAAATAGAGGTTCAGGAACGAGCCGGCACCGTACGAGACGACGCCCGCGCACATGCCGAGCATCGACGCGCGGAAGACGACCTTGTTGGAGAACAAGCGCAGCGGGATCATCGGCTCTGCCGCGTGCTGCTCCACCTTGATGAAGAAAGCAAGGGCGATGACGGCGACCGTGAAGAGAATCAGCACCGGCTCCGCCGTCCATCCGGAGCGCCCCTCCTCGAGGGCGATCATCATCGAGCCGATGGTGAGGGAGAGGAGACCTGCCCCGGCGAAATCGAGCTTCGCCTCGCGGCGCGTGAAGGGAAGCCGGAGCGCGAAGTGGGTGACCGTGCCGATGATCAGGATGAACGGCACGTTGAAGTAGAAGATCCACGGCCACGAGTAGTTGTCGATGATCCAGCCGCCGACGACGGGACCAAGCAGTGCCGAGCCGACGAACGCAAGAGTGAAGTACCCGATGTACCGGCCGCGGTCACGCGGCGGGATGATGTCGCCGATCACTGCGAAGGCGAGTGCCTGGATGCCGCCGCCACCGAGGCCCTGGAACGCGCGCGCCGCGATGAGCTGGCCCATGGACTGTGCGGCGCCGCACAGGAACGACCCCACGAGGAACGTGAACATGGTCGCCTGGAACACGCGGCGTCGCCCGTAGAGATCGGACAACTTGCCGAGCAACGGCGTGCCTATCGCGGAAGTGACGATGTAGGCCGTGCCGACCCAGGCGAAACTCTCGAACGCATTGAACTGGCCCGTGATGGTGGGGAGAGCCGTCGCGATGATCGACGTCTCGAGGGACGCGAGCATCGTCGCCATGGAGAGTGCCCCGAGCACCAGGAACAGGCGCATCCGTGTGAACCCGGGGACCTGGGATTCTGTTGCCATGTCGCCACCGTACCCCTACTTGTAGTCCCCAAATATGACTGGAAGGACCACGAGACCTGTCGCTTGAGTTGATGGGGCACGGTGCACGGTGATACGCAAGAGGCATGTGCCGCCGAGTGTCATGCGAAATCTGCGAGAAGCCCACCTATGTCGGGTGCGGGGAGCACATCGAGCAGGTGCTCGGTGATGTCCCCGTGAACGAGCGGTGCCAGGGGCACGACGACGAGAACAAGTCCGTCCTCAGTTCCGTCCTGAACCGTTGAGTTCTCACTGACCTCACGGTCGGCGGACATTCCCGTGCACGAACCCATCCGCGTCAACGCCGACGGCATCCCGCGGTGCTGGTGGTGCGGTGACGATCCGTTGTACGTCGATTACCACGACAACGAGTGGGGACGGCCCGTCACGGACGCCGACCGCTTGTTCGAGAAGATCTGTCTCGAGGGATTCCAGTCCGGTCTCTCGTGGATCACGGTGCTGCGCAAGCGCGAGAACTTCCGCGACGCGTTCCGGGGTTTCACGATCGATGCCGTGTCCGGGATGGACGAACGCGACGTCGAGACTCTGCTGACGAACGCGGGCATCATCCGTCACCGCGGGAAGATTGAGGCAACGCTGAACAACGCACGTTGCGCCCTCGGGATGCGCGACGAAGGGATTGATCTCGTGTCGCACGTCTGGTCATTCGCACCACGCACGCAGCTCGGCCGCGAGACCACCGAATGGCCGGTGACGATGTCCCCGTCCGCCATCGCACTCTCGAAGGACCTGAAGAAGCGCGGCTGGAAGTTCGTCGGGCCCACCACCGTGTACTCGTTCATGCAGTCGATGGGGCTCGTCAATGACCACTTCGGCACGTGCCACGTGATCGATGAATGCGAGACCGAACGGAAGGCCGCGCTCACCCGCGTGGGTTGAGCATGTCCTCGGCGTTCTGGCGCACCTGCCAGTCGCGGTCGTCCAGCGCCGCGCGTAGAACCTCGTCGACACGCGGGTCGTCGAACGGGGCGAGTGCGAGAACGGCACGCCGTCGGACAGTCGGCTTGTCGGAGCACGCGGCGATGATCGCGTCGAGTCCGCGTGGGTCACCGAGCGAACCGAGTGCCGCAGCGGCAGCCTCCCGCACGAGCGCCTCGGGGTGCGACGTGGCGGCCCTAATCAGCGCCTCGATTTCCTCGTCACGCGGGTTGGTGCGCTCTCCGATGCACCACGCGCTCATCTCCGCCACGAACACGTCGGCATCGTTGAGCAACGGCACGACGTCGACATCACTGTGGGTCGCGGCAAGTTCCGCGGCGGTGCGGCGGACCTCGGGATCGTCGTCACCGATGGCGGACGCAAGGTCGGCAGGTGTCAGTTCGCCCATGCGCGCCAGCGCACGGAGAGCACTCGAGCGGAAGGCGGGGTCGGCAGAGCCGAGTCCGGTTCGTGCGGTGGCGGAATCATTGGTGAATCCCGCGGCGATGATGTCGAACCTGGTGGCCACGTGGATCAGGAGCGCAGCAGGACCGAGACCAGGCTGAGGGCAATCGCAAGGGCAAATCCCGCGAGGCACGCGATGATCGCACCGAGAACGACGGAACCCCCGGCGAGCATCCCGAGAGACCGCTTCCACTGGTTGCGGTCCGGTTCCCTGTAGAGCGGGGTGGGCTTCTGGTCCACCCGCACCACCGCGGGACGCTTCGGCGTGGCAGGCTTCATGCGCGACACGGTTCCGAGCGCCACAAGCGCGAGGGCCACCACCCACAGGGCACGCACGGCGGTCCCAGTGGTGGATGTGGCGATAACAGTCAGTGACATCAACATGACAGACAACAGCGTACCCCTCCCTCCACCCGAGATTCCCGTGCCGGCGGATGACGCGTCGCGCCGGCTGGTCATTGCCGTACCGCTCGTCACGATCTCCTGGTTGGTGATGCTGCTGATCCTCGTCATGGCGACGGTGCGCATCTCGCGCTGGGAACTGGCACCCGGTGAGGCCATGCCGGTCTCGCCGCGCATCAGTTTCGCGAAGGCCGAGGGCTCCGCGGACAGCCCCCCCGCGCGGTACCCCGCCGAGAACGGCATCCGTTTCGTCACGGCCTTCGGCGGACAATTGTCCATTCTCGACTCGGTTCTCGGGTGGCTCGATCCGCATGTGCAGGTCGACACGTACGAGGAGCACTTCGGTCAGCAGACACCCACGTCCTCGCGGCACGTCGGGTTCCAGTCCATGTACGGCGCGAAGCAGGTTGCCGAGTACGTGGCAATGAAGAGACTCGGGCTGGACGCACAGTTCGTCGAGGGAATCGTCGCCGTGAACGAACTCGTCTGTGCCGATGCCCCCGCGCCGAAGTCGGCCTGCAAGGTGCTCGAGGTGGGGGACACGATCGTGAAACTCGACGGGACCCCCACTCCCACGCTCACCGCGCTTGCTGAAGCAATGAAGGGCCGTGCCGTGGGGGACGAGGTGACACTCACGGTCGTGTCGTACGGCGACGAGCCCGACTCGGTGTCGGCCCAGAAGAAGCGCACCGTTCAGTTGATGGCGAACCCCGATGACACGGCGAAGCCGATCATCGGGTTCATCCCGGCCGACACTCGCACGGTGAAGCTGCCGTTCGAGGTGAAGATCTCCACCACGGACATCGGTGGTCCCTCGGCCGGGCTCGCGTTCACTCTCGGTCTCCTCGATGACCTCACACCCGGCAACCTCATGGGCAAGGGTCGAGTGACCGCCACCGGCACGATGTCGCCTGACGAGACCGTGGGAGCAATTGGCGCGCTGCGCCAGAAGGCGATCGCCGTCCGCGACGCGGGCGCGACTCTCTTCTTGGTGCCCGCCGGCCAGTCAGAGGACGAGCTCTCGGCAGCACGTGCCGCCGCAGGGTCCGGGGTGAAAATCGTTCAGGTAGCCACTCTCGGGGAGGCTCTCCACGTCCTCGCCCAGAACGGTGGGGACCCCCTGCCGACCAAGTAGGACAAGGGCCGGTGGGCGGCCGCCCGTGCGGATTGCCACCATTTGAGTTATCCACAGCCCTACTCTTGACGCCCAATGGCTATTTCCTTCTCTCGACCCGACCCCTCGTCGCCGTCCGCGGTGGGCGCAGCGTCGTTCCCGGTCTCCCGTCGGGGGTATGACCAGGGCGAGGTTCGCGATTTCCTGCGCATGGTGGCGGCCGAATTGGCCCGCCTGCAGGAGCGCGAGCGCTTCCTGGAGAGCGAACTGCGTGCCATGCAGACCCGCGGCATGTCCGGCCCCGGACGACTGGACGAAGAGACCGTCACCACCCTCCTCGGCGAGGAAGCCGCCCGCGTTCTTTCCACTGCCCGTGATGCAAGCACGCAGATCCGCGAGCGTGCCGAGGAGTCCGCGACGCGACTCGTGAAGGATGCTGCAGACGACGCAACCCGCATCCGTGAGTCGGCAATCCTCGAGGCTCAGCGCATCCACGATGACGCGCAGTCCGATGCCAACGCAGAAGTCGAGATGGCGAAGCAACAGGGCCGCGACATGGTGAACGAGGCGCGTGAGTACCGCGAGAAGGTGCTCTCCGAGCTCTCGCGACGCCGCGACGCCGCACGTGCCCAGATCGAGCAGTTGCTGCACGGGCGCGACCGCCTGATGAATGCCTTCGAGCGTGCGCGCATCGCATCCGAGAGCGTTCTCGACGAACTGCACGATGCCCACGACGAGCCGGAAACACTGGTCAATCTGGCACCCACCACCGGCCCGATCCCCATCGTCAACCCGCACCACCCGTCGGTCACGGCGTACGACCAGGAAGTCCAGACCGAGGTGATTGCAGCGGTGCAGCACGCCGAGGAAATCGTGAGGACCGGCGGCGCAGTCATCGACATGTCGCTCGAGGAGATCTTCGAACCGACCGCGGAGGAACTCGCGATTGTCGACGCGGAAGAAGCGGTTGACGTCGTCGAGACCGAGGTCATTGATGACGTCGATGCGGTCGACGTTGTTGAGGTTGTCGAGGTTGCGGAAGATGAATCTGTTGACACCCCCGAAGCCGAGGCAGTCGAACCCGAGGAGGAGCACACCGCCACGAACGTCGTGTCACTCTTCGGACGCCGCAACTCACCGGTTCCCGAGATCGCCCCGGAAGTGTCGGAGGATGAGCCGGCCCCTGCCGTCGTTGATCATCCCGTGAACGACAAGCCGAAGAAGGACGCGAAGGCCGACCATTCGGTGGACGACATCTTCGCCAAGCTCCGTGCCGGCAGCACCCAGACCGTTGCCACGGCCACCACCGAGAAGGCCGACAAGCCGAAGACGGCCGAGCCAAAGGCAACAAAGTCGAAGAAGACGGACAAGCCTGTGCCGGCAAAGGCCAAGGCGCCGAAGGCGATTGAGGCGGTCGTCGACCCGGCCCGTTTTGCGGCCCGGAACGAGGCGATCGCACCGACAGTGCCGAACGTCGCCCGCAAGTTCAAGCGCGTTCTCGCCGACGAGCAGAACAACGTCCTCGAGCACCTGCGCGGAAAGCGTTCCTCGCTGGAGATGGACGCGATCATCGGCACGGCCGACGAGCAGGCACAGCGTTACGCGGCGGCAATCGCCGAGGACTCGATGGCGGCGGCGGGAGCCGGTGCGAAATCCATGAAGGATGCGCGTGGAACCTCGAAGAGGGTCACGCAGAAGGTCGTGAACGCGGCAGCAGTCAAGGCAATCGCCGAGGGTCTCGTTGCGATGTTCCGCGAGGACACCCGCATCGCAATCGGCGAGGCCGAGGGCGACAGGGGCATCCTCGCCAGCCTCATGCGTGACGTCTACCGCAAGTGGAAGATGACCGGGATCGACGAGCACGTCGACGACGTGGTGTGCGCCGCGTTCAACATCGGTGCTTTTGTCTCTCTCGAGCCCACCGCGGACATCGTGTGGATGGTCGACGGTGATTCGCCGTGCTGCGGTGACTGCGCGGACAACTCGCTGGCCGGTTCGGTGACGAAGGGCCAGGATTTCCCCACCGGTCATGCGCACCCGATGGCCCACGCCGGCTGTCGCTGCCTCATCGGTCCCGCAACGCACTAGCGTTCGCGGGCGTGAGCAACCCCAATGACGTTCCCCCCCGTCGTCCAGGACCGCCCAACTTCCCGAAGTTGACGTTCAGGCGCCCGAGCAAGGGCCGTCTCCTCGTCTCGTCGATCATCGCGGTCGTCCTCGTGCTGCTGTTCAGCGCGCGCGGTCTCTCGTCGTTCTTCGTGAACCTGCTGTGGTTCGACAGTGTCGGTCGCTCCGACGTCTACTGGGGGATCCTGCGCAGCAAGGTGGAACTCGCCGTCATCTTCACAGTCGGTTGTGCCGTGTTCCTGTGGGTCAACCTCATGCTGGCCGACCGACTTGCCCCGTTGACGCTCCCGAACACCCCCGAGGACCTCGCGGTCATGAAGTTCCGCGAGGTGACAGCGCGTCACCGCGGCAAGTTGCGCACCGCGGTCGCGTTGCTGATCGGCCTGATGCTCGGGCTGCCGGCATCGGGGCAGTGGGAGCAATGGATGATGTTCCGCAACCGCCAGGCTTTCTCCGTCGGGGACCCGCAGTTCAAGGCGAATGTGGGGTTCTACGTCTTCCGCCTGCCGTTCGCACAGTTCGTCGTCAGCTGGGCGTTCGGTGCGTTGGTCCTCGTCACGTTGATCTCCATCGGCTTCCACTTCGTGAACGGGAGCATCCGTCCGCAGGACCGCGTGCAGCGCGTGACCCCGCAGGCGAAGGTGCACATCTCCGTGCTCATCGCCGGCGGGACGTTGCTGCGCGCCGCCAACTACTGGCTGTCGCGCTACGAACTCACCGGCTCGCAGCGTGGTGTCGTCCGTGGCGCGCTGTACACCGACGTGAACGCACAGTTGCCGGCCACGAACCTGATGATCCTCGTCTCGTTCGCGGTCACCCTGCTGCTGCTGTGGAACGTCCGCCAGCGCGGGTGGCGACTGCCGGTCCTCGGCGTCGGGCTCTGGGTCGTTGTCGCGATCGTCGCCGGCAGCATCTATCCGGCGCTCGTGCAGCGGTTCGTGGTGCAGCCGAACGTGAGCACGCGCGAGCTTCCGTACATCCAGCGGAACATCGAGGCCACAAAGGCTGCGATGGGACTGGACAAGGTGGAGCGCGTCTCCGTCGGGTACTCGAACATCTCGGCGTCCGATGTGCAGGCCGACGATGCGCCGTTGCGTGACGTCCGGCAGCTGGACCCCACCCAGATGCGCGACCGTTTCTCGCTGGACCAGGGCCTCACGTCGTTCTACGGAGTCAATGATCTCGACGTCGACAGGTACTCCATTGACGGCCGCACGCAGCAGGTCCTCGTGGCGGCTCGCGAGCTGAATCCCGCCGGCCTGCCGAACAAGACGTGGGTGTCGCAGCACCTCATCTACACGCACGGTTGCGGTGTCATCGCCGCTCCGGCGAGCGTGGCCACCAGTGACGGCCGCCCCAGCTACATCGACCTGGGTGTGAAGCGACCGCAGATCTATTTCGGTGACGGTCTGGACGGCTATGCGGTCGTGAAGACGAACCAGAAGGAGCAGGCGTGCGCCGGTGCCACGGAGACGTCGTTCTCCGCGGATTCGGGCATCAAGGTGAACAGCACCATGCGCAAGATCGCACTCGCCGTCAACTTCGGGGAGTTCAACCTGTTCGGCTCGCGCCTCGTCGACAACAACTCGCGCTTCCTGTGGGTGCGCGATGTTCGTGCACGCGTGCAGAAGATCGCCCCGTTCCTGCACTACGACGGTGACCCGTACCCGGTGGTCGTCAACGGCGACATCAAGTGGGTCATCGACGCCTTCACCACCACCGACAAGTACCCCTACGCGGAGATGGCGAACACGTCGCAGTTGACGGAGGGGAGCGGGCTCAACCACCCGTTCAACTACGTGCGCAACAGCGTGAAGGCCGTCGTGGACGCCTACACCGGCGAGACCACCTTCTACATCATGGACGCGAAGGACCCCATCGCGAAAATGTGGAAGAAGGCCTTCCCGGACCTGTTCAGGAAGGGATCGGAAGTCGACCCGCAACTGGCGGCGCACTTCCGCTACCCGGAGGATCTCTTCCGCGTGCAGACCAACCTTTTCGGTCGCTACCAGTTCGACGATGCCACGTTGTTCTTCAACCGCGACGCCGCGTGGAGCATCGCCCAGGCACCGGCCAACGCTCCCGAGTTATCGTCGTCCTCCGCATCCTTCGGGACCTCCACCGGTGTGGCACCCGCAGTCGATTCGATCAACGCCGAGGACGCGAACGTGGAGCGATTCACCCCGTACTACACGATCTTCCACGCGCCGAACGACGGCACGGACGTCGGTGAGTTCTCGATGCTGCGTCCGTTCGTGCCGTTCTCGTCCGACGACAGCCGCAAGGAACTGCGCAGTTTCATGGTGGTGTCGAGCGACCCGAAGACGTACGGCAAGATGAAGGTGTACGAGATGACCTCGCCGCTGCCGCCAGGCCCGGCAACGATCGCCTCGGAGTTCGAGAGCGAACCGACCATCTCCCAGGTGATCACTCCGCTCGACCAGCGCGGGTCACGGGTCACCTTCGGTGATCTTCAGATCGTCTCGGTGTCGAAGGGTCTCGTCTACCTGCGCCCGATGTTCGTGCAGCCCGACGGCAACGACTCCAAGCAGGTCTTCGTCCGCAAGGTTCTTGCGTCGTACAACGGCCGTGCCGTGATCGGCGACAGCCTGACCGACGTGATCGGCAAGCTGTTCCCCGGGTTCAACGCGGACCTGGGCGACCGTGTGGGCGGTACGACGGTGACTTCGCCACCGAGCACTGACGCCACCGGATCCACGGTGACGACACAGCCGACCTCCGCCGAGACCCCGGCGCAGATGCTTGCACGGGCCGAGCAGTTGTTCGCCGATGCGGATGCGGCTCTCTCACAGAACCCACCGGACTTCGCGACCTACCAGACGAAGCAGGCCGAGGCGCGGGCGCTGGTGAAGAAGGCCCTGCAGTCGATCAACGACTGAGCGAGCGGGAAGTGACGCGTCCGGTCAGCGGCTGCGGCGCAACTGGTCGGCGAGTGCCGCGAGGTCCTGCCTGAACGCGATCTCGTAGCGGGCCTGTTCCTGGGCGAGCTTCGTCTGCGTGGTGCGCAGCGCATCGAGGACCTCGGCTGATGCGCCGTCACCGGTGTTCTGGCTGAGCTTCTCGATCTCGTTGCCCATCTCGTGCAGTTGGTGGGACAGTTCGTTGCCCATGCTCACGAGGCGCTGTTCGATGAGGTTCAGACGGTCGGCGGTGGCGCTGTTCGCGGCCTTCTCCGCCTCGAGGGCGGCGCCGTACTTCGCCACCAGTTCCTCGAGCATCGCCAGCCGTTCCGACGAGACCCGGGCTTCCTCGCGGTTCACCTCGAGTGCCTGCGCCGAGAACGCCATGAGGTCGTCAATCGCCGAGAGGACCGGGTCCGGAGTCTGGTTCTTTCGTCGGAGGAAGGCCATGGTGAGCGATGTCGGGGTTGTGGCTGCGGGGCAGTGCTTGTACCGTAGTTGCTCGACTACAACGACGCGGGGTGGAGCAGCCCGGTAGCTCGTCGGGCTCATAACCCGAAGGTCACAGGTTCAAATCCTGTCCCCGCCACCAATCCGAAGGCCCGACCATCACGGTCGGGCCTTCGCCGTTCAGGGGACCCTGCGGCAGTTGTTATGGTCTCGCCATGAAGAAAGTTCGGTTCGCAGTCGTGTTCGGTCTTCTCGCCGCCGGTCTGCAGGTTCTAGCCCCGTCCGGCCCCGTGAAGGCGGCCCCTGTCGCGTGTTCCCGCAGCGGGGTCGCGATCACCAACCCGTACACCGTGAAGATCAACGGCGTGGAAACGCCCGCAGCAGAACCGGGCCGGTACGGCGATTTCTGGGTCCTCGTGTGCCGCGACACGAACAACCGCGACTACGGCGTTCTCGCCGGCCGTTACGACGCGCGCACTGACGGTGGCCAGGGTCGGTTCACGACGGCTGACCTGAACACCGAGTTCACGGTGTCATTCATCCCTGACGCGGGCACCACACCGATGGTTGCCCAGGGTCACGGCGTCATGAGCAACTTCACCATCGACGCGAATGACTCGAACCGCGTCACGCTCACCACGAAGCCGATTCTCTACAGCGACATCTACGGCAGCGACTGCGGGAACGCGGGGCCGGCTGACTGCGTGCTGGCGGTGAAGAACACGAACGGGGACAAGGCGAGCGCCGACAACATCGAGATACGTGTCGCGGTCCGCTACTCCGAGAGCGGTGGCCCGTCAGAGACGGACTTCAAGGTACTCAGCGGCATGCGCTGGAGTTCGTCGGCGTACTACTTCTGGATGACGACGCGCTGTCCCACCCAGAACG
>JBEGJV010000014.1:0-21719 GCA_041184385.1 Actinomycetota bacterium | reverse complement strand
TCAGCTCGTCGAACGAGCCGGGGCGACCGGAGGCGGGATTGGTGTCCATCACTCCCCTAAGACCCCCGACATCCCCGAAGTGTTTCAGGGCTCAGCGGAACTTTCAGGGCGTTGTCAGAGACCCGTGGTGCAGAGATCCGAAACGTGACCGTCGGCGCCAGTTCTCTTTCGCCTTGGTTTGGTTTCGGACTCGACTCGCTCTACGCAACCTCAGAATAGAGATGGTGTTGGAACCCCCTGAAGAGGTCCCGCACGCGGCTCGCGGACCGGGGACTGACCCGCCGGGTGCGTCCGGATGGGCACTTCAACCCGGGAACGTGAAAGGCGCCCCGGAGGGCGCCTTTCGAAATGGAGCGGATGACGAGATTCGAACTCGCGACCCTCACCTTGGCAAGGTGATGCTCTACCAACTGAGCCACATCCGCGTATGTGGGTTCCCATTGTACCGAGGGACCCGCCCGTCGCAACGGGCTAGGCAGTCTCGTGGGCCACGACTGATTCGGCCGGGGCCCTCTGGTCCTTGACCAGCAAGGACAATGCCCCGATCACGATGACCCCGCCCAGCAACTGCAGCACCGTGAGCGACTCCCCGAAGACGAGCCACGCGAGCGTCGTGGAGATGACGGGGCCGAGCAGACCGAGAATCGACGCGAGTGTCACGTCGAGATGACTCTGCGACCACGTCATCAGACCGTGCCCGATGACTCCCGGCCCCATTGCCATGCAGAGCACGAACAGAAGATCCTTTGCAGTCACCCGTCCGAGGTCGTTGCTGGCGATCGCACCGAACGGGATGACGATGAGGCACGACCAGCAGAAAGCCGCGGCGAGGAAGGACCATCCGTCCACCCCCGCCAGCCGGCGCTGCTTCGCGATGAGGAAGTACGCCGTCCAGATCAACACGTTGAGAACGGACATGAGGTCGCCACTGAGATGAGCACCGCTCGTGGAGGCCGCCGCCAGCACCACCGTGAGGACGCCGCCGAGTGCGGTGACGGCGAACAGCAACTGGCGTGCCCTCAGGCGTTCCCCGAACAGTTTGGGTGCGAGGAAGATGACCAGTACCGGCTGCATGTTGCCGATGAGCGTCGCATTCGCCACCGACGTCATGCGGATGCCCGCGAAGCCGGCGAGCATCGACGAGCCGAACAGGAGACCCGGGAGAGCGGCTTTCTTCAGCAGCGGAACGCTCAGGCCGTCCCCGAACCTGTACGACATCGCGATCATGATCGGCGTGCCGATGAGGATTCGGTAGAAGACGATCGACGGGGTGCCGACCGACATCGACTTGGTGAAGAGCGGGCCGATTGCCCATGCGGTGATGGCCGTGAGGGCCGCTATCACGTGGATGTCGTCGCGGCTGCGGATGCGCGCGCCGAGCGACGCGCCGTCCGCACTCACTTCGGCGGGTTCAGATCGATGCGCAGGGTGAGGATGCCGTCCTCGAGTGTCGCGGTGGCATCGCCGATGATGGCGAAGTCGCGGAAATCGGCCTCGGCCTGTGCGATGAACAGCTGGCGCTCCTCGCCTGCCACGGGCGGCAACGGACGCTTCCGCACGGCGGCGGCGCGGTCGCGAAAGCGGGCAATCATCTCGTTCGGGTCAAAGGCTGCCATGTCAATCCTCCGGTGAGTCGTGGGTCGAGTCGTGTTGCTGATGGAGAAGCGGGTCGATGATGGCCGGCACAACGTCCACGGCATCGTCTGCATGGTCGAAAGGGTCCCGGAACGGGCGTTCCTGCTCCGGCGGCTCGTGGTCGAGGATCGGTGGGGCCTCGAAGTGGTCGACCTTCTCCGCGCCCTCCGGACGCACGGTGTTCAGCAATTGGACCCGCGTGTCGTCATCGGCTCGGGCGAACTTCCTGTCCCCCATCACCTCGAGCGGGGCGAGCACCTCGGGGTCCTCCCCCGCCGACTGCCAGAACCGGAACGTCACGACGAACAGCACGATGCCGAGAAGGACCATGCCGACGGACAGCGCATTCACCGTCATGTCGGAGGCAAGCAGGACGGACCCAGGCACGGGTTCTAGTCTCTCACGCGACGCCCTGTTGGCCCTGCCATCGGGCCCCGCCCATCATGACCAACGCCCTGACCTCCATCCTGTTCGTCACCGTGCTCGCTGTGGTCGCGCGGTACGCACGGCTGCGCGAGCCCCAGTGGCTGTCGAAGGACCGCACCCGGTTCATCACGCGCGCCAGGGTCCTCGACCCGCGGGGCGGACGGCCGTCACGGTGGATGTCGGTGCGCGGGGGGATCGGAACTACGTCGATCGTGCTGCAGCCGGGATTCACGGCACAGCGGACGATTGCAGGACACTACGGCGTCGTCTCGCGTCTGGCCGATGACCACCACGGGCATGTTCTCTTCTCGCTGAGGGGCGATTCGATGGTGGTGCTGCGCGTCCAGAAGCGCAGCGAGCTCGTCGGAATCCTCGACGCGATGATCCCTCACGCCAACTGAGCGAGGAACGCCGAGACCTCGGCCCCCACTCGATCTCCACGTACCTGTTTCGTGCATCACCGTTCGTGACGAGCGCGTGGATCGTCTCCTGCTGGTACGCCGGGTACAGGATGTCGGAGCTGATGCCGATGGTGAGTGCCGGGGCCTTGATGCGCGACATCGCACGGGCGACGTCACCTCGGCCGCGGCCGACATCATGGAGGTCCATCGCCTTGCCGATGTAGAGATAGCTGTTGGCATCGAAACGGCGCACCAGACGCTCGCCGTGGTGGTCCAGGTACCCCTCCACCTCGAACTGCGACAACAGGTGCAGACCCTCGTCGTGGAAGTTCTTGTTCGCCAGCCGGCGCCCGAACTTCTCGCTGAACTTGTTGTCGGTGCGGAAGGTGACCTGCGCGATCATGCGCGCGACCGCAAGACCGTGCCACGGACCCTCGTCTGGCCCGGCGCCGTAGTAGTCGCCGTCGTTCCAGTGCGGGTCCATGAGGAGCGCGCGGCGGCCGATGGAACCCCATGCGATCTGCTGCGCACTCGCCTCCGCGCACGTTGCGATCGGCACGATCGCGCCGACGCGGTCGGGGAACATGATCCCCCACTCGAGCACCTGCATGCCGCCCATCGAACCCCCGACGACCGCGTGCCACTTCTTCACACCGAGTGCGTCGGCGAGCGATGCCTGCGCGCGCACCATGTCGCGGATCGTGACCACGGGGAAGCGCAGTGCGTAGGGCTTGCCGTCCTCCGGGCTGGGCGAGGCGGGACCCGTCGAGCCCTGGCATCCGCCGAGCACGTTCGAGCACACGACGAAGTAGCGGTTCGTGTCGATCGCTTGTCCCGGCCCGACGATGCCTTCCCACCAGCCGGGCGTCGGATGACCCTCGCCCGCGGGACCGGCAACATGGCTGTCACCCGTCCACGCATGGCAGATGAGGATCGCGTTCGAGGCATCGGCGTTCAGCGACCCCCACGTCTCGTAGGCGATCGTGACGCCGTCAAGATGGCCGCCTCCCTCGAGGATGAACGGACGTGACTGGGCAAACGAATGGAACCGGCGGTTGCCCGCCGGCTGGTCGGGGGTCCATGCGCCCGTAGGGGCGAACGGGGCATACGTGTGGTGACGCGGTGTGTGCATGGTGCCCCTTTCGGTCGTGACGCGGATATCTCTTCGCATCAGGGAGGGACAGCCTGTTGCTCCTTTCGGAACCACATCCCCCACTCTCGTGGGAAGGCACCGTGCGGCGTGAACCCCGGTTGCCGGACCTGTCGGTCTCTCTTAATGCTGGGGCACAGACTAGCGGTCGAGTTGCTCGTTGGCGAGGTGTTTCGGGAGCCCCACGATCGAGGTGAATTCGTCGAACGACGCGAGGTCGCCCAAGTGGTCCCGCAGCGATCCCTCGCGGCGGAGGGTCGCATACGCATCAGCGAGGGCCTTCGTGGCACTGAGCAGGCCCGACAGGGGCGACACGATGAGGCGGAAACCCATCTGCGACAGCTCGCCGGGCGTGAGCAACGGAGTCTTGCCCTTCTCCACCATGTTCGCGACGAGCACTGTGTCGGGCAGTGCCGCCGCAATTGCCTCCATCTCGGCCACGGATTGCGGTGCCTCCACGAACACCGCGTCGACGCCGAGGTCACGGGCCATCTTGCCGCGGGTGATCGCCTCGTCGAGCGAGACGACGGCACGCGCATCCGTGCGGGCAGTGACGTGCAGGCCCGTCCGGGCGCGCATCGCGGCGCGCAGTTTCGTCAGCCACTCGTCGCGGTCGACGACCTGCTTGCCGTCCATGTGCCCGCACTTCTTCGGCCACTCCTGGTCCTCGAGGAACATCCCCGCGGCACCTGCTTGTTCCCACAGGTGCACCGTTCGCTCGACCGACGACGAGGAGCCGTACCCCGTGTCAGCGTCGACGATGACGTTCAACGCCGGCACCGCGGCGCACACTCGCCGCGCAGCGTCGGCCATCTCGGTCTGACCGATGATCCCGATGTCGGGTTCCCCGAGCAACGTTCCCGCGAGGGCGAACCCGCTGAGGAACACCGTGTCGAACCCTGCCTTCTCCGCGAGCAACGCCGAGAGCGGGTCCCACACTCCGGGCATCAGCACCGGCGACCCGGTCGAGAGGGTCTCGCGCAGGCGGGAGGAACCGGTCACTTGACGCCGAGTGTGTCCATTGCGTGCTGCTTGAGACGCTTGTAGTCGACCTTGCCGTTCGGTGCGCGTCCGATGGTGGGCACCACGACGAGGTTGCGTGGTGCCTTGTACGCGGCCAGTTTCGACTTCACGTGCGCGTTCAGTTCGTCGAAGTCGGGGGTCTGTCCCGGCTCCGCCTCCACCACCGCGCAGATCGTCTCGCCGAACCGAGTGTCCGGGATGCCGACCGCAACCGCATCACGCACCGACGCGTGCGTCTTCAGGCATTCCTCGACTTCCTCGGGGAAGACCTTCTCGCCGCCGGTGTTGATGCACACCGACCCGCGTCCGAGGAGTGTCAGCGTGCCGTCCTCGTTGACTTCGGCCCAGTCACCGGGCACCGTCCAACGACGCCCCTCGAACTGGCGGAACGTCTCGGCGGTCTTCTTCTCGTCCTTGTAGTAGCCGAGCGGGATCGCACCACCGACGGCGACGAGACCGCGCTCGCCGCTGCCGGGCGCGACGCGCGTGCCGTCCTCCTTGAAGACGACGCAGTTCGGCCCCAGCTGGAACTTCGCCGTGGTCGGTGCGGCACCCTTCACGGCAACTGAAGCACCCATGCCCACGGCCTCGGACGAACCGAAGCTGTCCGTGATGGCCATCTGCGGGATGTGCTCGAGGAGCCCGTTCTTGTTCTCCTGGCTCCACATGACGCCGGACGACCCCATCTGGAACACGCTCGAGAGATCCCACTTGCCGGGGTTCGCATCGAGCGTCTCGAGGATCGGCCCGGCGAAAGCCTGTCCGACGATCACGATCGAGTTCACCTTCTCGCGCTCGACGATGTCGAGAAGCTCCGACGCGCTGAAACTGCGGTTCGGGTTCGTCACGACGGCGCCCGCGGTGGCGAGCCCGATGAAGGACGAGAACAACCCGGTGCCGTGCATCAACGGGCACGCCACGTAGGCCTTCAGGTTCGGCCACTCCGGGGTGACGCGCTCGATGAGTTCCTCGACCGACTCGCCTGGTCCGACACCGAACAACGCGTTCGCGCCGTAGCCGAGCACCGCGAACAGGTCCTCCTGGCGCCACATCACGCCCTTCGGCATGCCGGTGGTGCCGCCCGTGTACAGGAACAGGAGATCGTCACCGGAGAGAGGCTTGGCTGGCGTGACCGCGGGCTTCGGCGCCGCGACGACATCGTTGTAGTTCACTGCCCAGCCGGGCACGACCGAGTTCTCGGCGTCGGGGACCATGTAGAACCGCTTGACGAGCGGGAGCCGTCCGCGCACCTTGTCGATCAGGTCGGCGAACGCGCCGTGGAAGATGACTGCCTCGGCGTCGGCGTTGTCGAACAGGTAGTGCACCTCGTCGGGGCCGTACCGGTAGTTCACGTTGAACGGGACGAACCCGCCGAGCCACGACGCGAGAGTGCCCTCGAGATACTCGGGGCAGTTGTACATGTAGTGGGCGACCTTCGCCTGGTGCGTCATTCCGGACGCGAGCATGTCGGCGGCGAGTGCGTTCGAACGGCTGTGGAACTCCCCCCACGTGTACCGCTTCTCCCCGAACACCTGTGCGAGGCGGTTCGGATCCTTCTCCGCGATTCCCTTCAGCAGGATGCCGTAGTTCCAGACAGTCATTGGATTCCCCCCTCGTGTTCCCCCGAACACGTAGTGAACCGTAGCAAGGGACACCCGCGGGACGCACAGGCGGGTTGTGAGGGGACGGCACCGCCGATACGGTTCTGCGCGTTCCAGCGGGCGGAAGAGTTGGACAACCGGACGGGGTCCTCAGCCGCTCTCAGAGATGGTCGAGGGCCCCGTTCTCGATTCCCTGGAGGGCGTGCCTCGCCGCCATGGCAACGAACATCTCGTCGCCGCGGTCCGTGCGCCCGACAATTTGCGACGCGACCACCGCCATGATCGCCCCGCTCATCGCCTCGCGCCTGTAGTGATGGTCCACCCAGTCGCGGTCCACCGTGTGGCCGTACTCCTCGATCCCCTTCACCCAGAGGTCGACGAGGTCCCATTCATGGACACTGCGCTCAGCGGGGAGCAACCCCGCACCGATGAAGTACGCGAGGTCGGCGACACCGTTGCCGTGGCCGGGCGTCTGCCAGTCCACCACCGCACACTGGAGCGATCCTCCCGAATAGTCGAAGAGAATGTTGTCGAGCCGGTAGTCCCCGTGGGTGACACAGAGAGGGTCGCCCTTCCCCGTCACGTACGCCACGATGCCCGCGGCCATTTTCTCGAGGAAGGCCATTCCCGCACCCCCGGTCTCTTCCTGCACGCGGTCACCGAGTGTCGAGGCAAAACCGGGGAGGAACATGTTGACGAGACCGTTCAGCCGCTCGCCGTCCTCGGGGGACGTGCGCCTCTCCATCCAGTCGTAGTCGAAGAGCGACGCGTCGCCCCACCGCGGGCCATGGAGCCGCGCGAGTTCCTTCACGGCGACCCGTGCCTCCTCGACGGAGCACCCCCGGATCTGGTCGCCCTGCTCGGCAGGAGCCATGTCCTCCATGACGAGGACGAAGTACCCGGTCTTTTCGTTCCAGTCGGCGAAGTGACAACCGGGCACGCGGATGTCGACCGTCGGCTGCACGTCCCTGTAGAACTTCACCTCGCGCTCGTAGTTGCGCAGTGCCATCCCGGTGGCTCGGCTCGTCTCGTCCGGTGACGCGAGCTTCACCACGATCGACGAGGGCACGGACGGGTCATCGCTCTCCGCGGAGAAGCGCAGGTTCATCCCCACCTGTCCGGACCCGATTCGGGTCGGCGCACCGACAGTGACCTCGGTTCCGAAGACCTCACTGAAGAAGGCCGAATCGATGTTCTCTTCGATGTATTCCCTGTTCCCCACGGTGTTGACGGTAGTACCAACCGGGCGCGGTACTAGCGTTGACACGTGCTCCGCGGACTGCTCCGGCCCAGGTGGGTGTTGATCCACGTCGGCGTCATCGCACTCGTCGTCCTCATGGTCAACCTGGCGTTCTGGCAGCTGCGCCGGCTGGACGAGAAGCGCACGTTCAACGCCAAGGTGACGACGCGTTCTGAGATGCCGGTCGAGGACATCGGACGGGTCACGGGGGCAATCGCGGGAGCGGAGGACTTCACACCGTTGGCGTTCGACTGGCGCCGCGTGACGGTGAAGGGCGCGTACCACTTCGAGAAGGCGGTGCGGGTCGTCAACCGGAGCCAGGACGGCACGGCGGGGTACGACCAGGTGGTGCCACTGCTCACCGATGACTACGGATGGGTGATCGTGAACAGGGGTTTCATCCCGCTCTCCATCGACGCGGAAGAGACGCTCCCGCCCGACCCGGTCACCGTCGCCGGTTACCTCAGGGTGTCGCAGCAGCGGGGAGCGCTGGGCGCGGTCGACTCGACCGACGCCGGCAACAAGGACTTCCAGAGGTTCGACATCCCCCTCATCGGCAGGCAGCTGGGCGGCACCGTCTTCCCGATGTACGTGCAGCTCTTCACGGAGTCACCGGCCACCATCGTGCAGTGGCCCGCGCCGGTGTCGTTCCCGGAACTCTCCGAGGGACCACACAAGTCGTACGCGTTCCAGTGGTTCTTCTTCTCCCTCGTCGCACTGAGCGCGTGGGGCGTCGTGATCCGGCGCAAGTGGCGTGCCGGTGAACCGGCTACTTCGCAGACTCCAGCGTGAACATCCGCTTGAACTGCTCCACCACGTCGGGGCTCCTGTGCGACGGGTCGAGCGAGCGGTACACGGTGTCGACGTTCACGGCTATCCGTCCGAACTCTCCCCACTGACCGAAGCCGTTCAGTGCGATGTCACGTGCGGCATCCCATGCGTCCATGCCGCCGTTGAAGCGCTCGGTCGCCTGGTCCCGCACGTACACCAGGTACTCACGGATGGACGTCACGCCGGCCTTGTCGGTGACTGGTCCGTGGCCGGGCACGATCGTCTCGACGTCCGATGAGTTGATGAGGTCGCACGCGGCGATCCAGTTGTCGAGCGGGCCGGCCCAGACGATCGGCGTGCCGCCGATGAAGAGGATGTCGCCCGTGTAGACCGTTCTTGCGTCCGGCACGAACACGATGGTGTCCCCCGCGGTGTGCGCGGGACCGACCTCCACGAGATCGATACGGCGTCCGCCGACGTCGAACGAATGCCTGCCGCTGAAGGTCTCGGTGGGCAGCGCCATCTCGATCCCCTCGAAGTCGAACTCCCCGAAGAAATGGCGGAAGAGCTCGCCCACCTCGCCCGGTGCCTTGTTCAGCGCCGCCAGCATCGCAGGAGGCACCTCGGTCATCTCGTGCGCGGTGGCGGCGGACGAGATGATGTTCGCGTTCTTGACCAATGAGTTGCCGTAACAATGGTCCCCGTTCGCGTGGGTGTTGACCACGGAGCCGATGGGGGCTGACTTCGTGAGAGGGGCCATGTGGTCGAGCATGCGCTGCGTGATCTTCAGGTCGAACAGAGTGTCGACCAGGAGCGACGCGCCGTCACCCACGACGAGACCGGCGTTCGACCACCCCCACCCGCCGTCGGGCTGGAGGTACGCATGCGTGCCCTCCGAGATCTCGTGCAGTCCGAGTGTGTAGTTCATTGCAGGTCCCTCCCCAACTGGCGTGCGATGCGCAGTGCCTCGATTGTGACAGATGCAGCCGGCGTCTCGTGAGGGATCCCCTGAAGGACCGATGCATCGGCGACGGTCACGTTCGTCGTCCCGTTCACCCGTCCGCTCCTGTTGACCGATCCCGCGCACGAGGACGTGGCATGCGAGACGGGATGGACCCCTGACTCATCGAAATCATGCACACCCATCCGCGCGAGAACCCTGCGGGTCCCCGACGCCAGACGCGCCATCGCATCCCGGTCTCTTGTGGTGCCGAGCAGATTGAAGTCAATACCCGCGGCCGTCACCGACCCACGGGACTCGGGGTTCATCAGGCTGACCGTGACCAAGCCTCGACCGGGATCAAGGGCCGATTGCCTCTCGTACGCGATGACCAGACCGATCGCGTCACCGTCGACCATGTCCATCACCACGACGGCGTCGAAGGCACCTCTGTCCTCGTCGACCCGGTCAAACGTGTACGACACGGTGGGATGGTTCTGGAGCCCCTCCCCGGTCACCGCCGCGATGCCGGATGCCTGCATCAGGAGAGGCGACGACACCGCGCCGGCGCACACGACCACGTGCGATGCCGGGATGGTCTCACCGTCGCATTCGACTCCCGTTGCACGGCTTCCCTCCATGACGATGCGGTGCGCCGTGGTCCGGATGACGCGCAGTCGTTCCTCCTCCTCGACGTGGAGCATCGCACGCGCCGGGTTCCACCTGCCGTTGTTCCACCACAGCCGCGACAACCGACCGCCGGCAGACAACAGTGCCCGGCCAACCGACCCTGCATCTGCCGCACGCGCGACCGACGTGAGTCCTCGCAACCAGTCGGGCTCGTCCCCGGAGAGGATCATCCCGTTGACCGCGCTCCCCCCGCCCAACGCAACGGCCTGGGGCATCCCTGCGACGTCCACCACGGTTGCCTCACCCAGACCGTCCATGAAACGGGGGTTGTCGTCATCGGTGAGCGACCCGGGCTCGACGAGCACCAGCTCTCGGTCGGTCATGCCGGCAAGGGTGCGGGCGACGATGCAGCCCGACGTGCCTCCACCGACGATCACAATGGGTGCGACGGTGCTCACCGGGCAATTCTCACATGAGATGGGCGGAGTCGTTGTAACGCACAAGGCGCCACTTCGAGCCCTTCACGTGCACGACCTCGGTCAGCGATGCGTTCGTCGTGTGCAGTTCGAACTTGCCGTTGATCGGCGCGTGCAGTGCGATGCGCATCATCACGTCGATCACACCACCATGGCAGGCAACCACGACGGTGCCGCCCGCGTTGTCGGTGACGGTGCGGCGAAGCGAGTCCATGATGCGGTCATAGAAGTCGGCCTTCGTCTCGCCACCCGGGTACGTGACGTCGAACGGGTCACCGTCCCAGTTCGGCTGGCCGAAGCGCTCCACGAACTCGGTGTACGTGAGACCGTCGCAGTCCGGGCCGGGGTCGTGCTCACCCCATCCCGTGTCCACCGTGACCGGCAGGCTGCCGAGAGCCGGCGCGATGATCCGCGCGGTCTCGAGGGCCCTCGGGTACGAACTGCTGTAGAGCGCCGTGGGGACGACCTCGTTCGAGTCGAGCAGACGGTCGCGGAGCCGCTCTGCCTGCCACCTGCCGTGATCCGTGAGGCCGGTGCACGTGCGGAGACCCGCGATGAACTTCTGCGCGTTGCCGTGCGACTCGCCGTGGCGAACGAGGATCAACCGCGTGTCGGTCACGCCGGTCAGACCAGCTTCTCGACGAAGGCTTCCAGTTGGCGCAGGTTGCGGCACTCGAACACGCCGTCGGTGTGCGTGCCGTATTCGCCCACGATGGAGTCGCCGGTGTCCCAGTACGACTTCGGCTCGGGGTTCAGCCAGTAGACCTTGCGGGCCTTCTGGCGCATCTCCTTGATGACCCAGGCCTGCGACGCGTGGTAGTTGTTGCGCGCGTCGCCTAGGAGCATGATCGTGGACTTCGGGTTGATCTCGTTGCCCCACTTGTCCCAGAACACCTCGAACGCGTGGCCGTAGTCGCTGTGGCCGTCCACCCAGATGACGTCAGCCTCGGTGTTGATGCGGTGGATCGCCTCGGAGATGTCCTCGGTCTTCTTGAAGTAGTCGGTGACCTCGTCGATGCCGTCGATGAACACGAACGCGCGCACCTTGGAGAACTGGTTCGAGATCGCGTAGACGAGCATCAGCGTGAAGCGGGCGAACGCCGCGACCGAACCGGAGATGTCGGCGACGACGATCAGTTCGGGCTTGGCCGGGCGCGGGTACTTGAACTTCGGCTCGGCCGGAACACCGCCGTACGCCAGGCTGTGGCGCACCGTGTTGCGGAAGTCGAGCGGGCCCTTGCGGCCGTGCCGGCGCTTTCGCGCGAGTCGCGCGGCCAGCTTGCGGGTGAGCGGCTGCAGGGCCTTCTTCAGGTGCGCCATCTCGTCACGGCTGGCGTGCATGAACTCGACGTCCTCGGGCAGCGGCTTGCGCAGAGTCTTCGCCATCGCCTCGGCACCCCGGTCGGCCACCAGACGGCGCCGGATCTCCGCCTCGACTTCTTGCTTGAACTTTTCGATGCGGTCCTGGTACTCGTCGCGCTCGAGGCGCTCCTCGAGGTTCGTCAGCTCGCCGCCCACCTGCTGGCGGCTCTGCTCCATCAGCTTGTCCATCATCCCGTCGAGGTCGAGATTGCGGAGCGTGCGGTAGAGGTAGTAGGTGCCGCCGACGGGGCGTCCGGGTTCCATGCCGGCGAAACGCTGGACGGCCTGCTTGGCGAGAGCGCGCATCATGGCCTGGTCACCGTTCATCAACGCGTTCATGAGGATCTGCATGAGCTCCTCGGGGGTGAGGCCGTCCATGGAGCCACCGCCCTTGCCCTCTCCCTGGCCCTGCAGCTGCTGCATCTGGCGCATGAACTCGTCCATGTCGGCGTTGCCCTCTGCACCCTCGGCGATGTTGTACTCGGGGCCGCGCAGGCTGAAGTACACCTCGAAGACGGTCTCGAACGACCGCCAGTGGGCATGGTTCTTCACCAGGGTGGCACCGAGCGCGTACTTGAAGGCCTCGCGGTCCTCCAACGGGATGTGCATGATCGCTTCCATGGCGTCGAGGTTCTCCGTGAGGCTGACGGGCAGCCCCGCGTTTCGGAGTTCGACGATGAAGCCGGAGAGCAGATCGAGCATGGTCGGGCCGGACGGTCAGTCGTTCGACAGTTCCTTGGCGGCCTTTGCGATGTCCGTCTGGTACTTCAGCAGGACGTGCAGGGTCTCCTTGGCCTTCTCTGCGTCGATGTTCTGGATGCCGAGCAGCACCAGGGTGCGTGCCCAGTCGAGTGTCTCCGACACCGACGGCGCCTTCTTCAGGTCGAGCTGGCGGATGCTGCGCACGATGCGGGCGATCTGGTCGGCGAGCGCCTCGGTGATGCCCTCCACCTTGGTGAGGACGATCTCCTTCTCGCGGTCCATCTGCGGGTAGTCGACGTGCAGGAACAGGCAGCGGCGCTTGAGGGCCTCGGACAGTTCGCGCGTGTTGTTCGACGTGAGGAACACCATCGGGATCTGCTTGGCGGTGATCGTGCCGAGTTCCGGGATCGACACCTGGTACTCAGAAAGGATCTCGAGAAGAAGTGCCTCGGTCTCGACCTCCACGCGGTCCACCTCGTCGATGAGCAGCACCACCGGCTCCTCGGCCGTGATGGCCTCGAGCAACGGACGGGTCAGAAGGAACTCGTTGCCGAAGATGTCGTCGTGGATCTCGTTCCACGAATCGGAACCCTTGTCCGCCTGGATGCGCAGCAGCTGCTTCTTGTAGTTCCACTCGTAGAGCGCCTTCGACTCGTCGAGGCCCTCGTAGCACTGCAGGCGGATGAGGCGCGCGCCCGTCAGCTCCGCGACGGACTTCGCGAGCTGGGTCTTGCCCGTACCGGCCGGACCCTCGACGAGGATCGGCTTGCCGAGTCGGTCGGCGAGGAATGCAACACCTGCGATGCCCTCATCGGCGAGATAGTTGACATTCTTCAGTCCATCTCGGACCTGCTGTACGGATTCAAAGCGATTGCCCATAAGTCTCTCAACCTAGTTGGGACGACTTCGATCGAGGGCATTGGAACCGCCTCCCGGGCCGGGTGAGATTCGGTTGGGACCGAATTTCCACCGTGCCTTTACAATCGTGGAATGTTCAAGGACACGGTGATCGTTGCCATCGGCACGGCCGTGTCCCGTCTGACCGGACTGCTGCGCGTCGTGGTCTTCGGGGTCATCATCGGCCAGACGGCACTCGCCGATGCCTTCGACGGCGCCAACAACTCCCCGAACTCGATCTACGAACTGCTCGTCGGTGGCCTTCTGGCGGCGAGCCTCGTGCCGCTCTTCACGCGGTTCGCAGAGGACGACGACGAAGAGGCGACGGACACCGTCGTCTCCACTTCACTCATCGTCCTTGCCCTGGCGACCGTCCTGGCCGTTGTGGCCGCACCCCTGATCTTCAGGGTCTTCTCCCTCCACCCGAGCCCCGCCGTCAACCCCGTGACCTTCCGCAGGGCCGGCACGATGATGTCGCGGGTCTTCCTCGTGCAGATCTTCTTCTACGGACTCACCGCCATCGGCTCGGCGCTCCTCAACTCGCGCAGGCGCTTCTTTGCCGCCGCATGGGCCCCGGCACTGTCGAACGTCGTCACGATCACGCTGCTCGTCCTCATCCCGTTCGGGCGCCTCGGCACGCCGAAACTCCAGGACATCTTCAACGACCCGAAGTTCTTCTGGCTGTTCACCATGTCGGCAACCGGCGGGGTGATGGCGATGGGATTCGTTCTCATCCCCGCCATCAGGCGAGCGGAGATCCCGTTCAGGTTCCGGCCGAACTTCGGGCATCCCGC
Organism: Actinomycetota bacterium; assembly: GCA_041184385.1. Classification (GTDB taxonomy): domain Bacteria; phylum Actinomycetota; class Acidimicrobiia; order Acidimicrobiales; family Ilumatobacteraceae; genus UBA2093. The sequence goes on along the minus strand of JBEGJV010000014.1, from coordinate 7,671 downwards.
CGTGCGCACCATGGTGAGCCTGTCCACCTGGACGTTCGGGTACGTCGTCACGAACCAGATCGCCCTCATCGTGGTGAAGAACCTCTCCAGACCCGGCAGCGGCAACCAGGACGCGTACTCGAAGGCCTACACCTTCTTCCTGCTGCCGCACGGGCTGCTGGCCATCTCCATCGCCACCACCTTCGTGCCCGAACTCGTGCGCCGCGTCCGGTCGGCCGACACCGCCGGGTTCCGCCAGTGGACCACCTCGGGCGTGCGCTGGATCCTGATCCTCACCGTGCCGTCGTCCGTGGCAATGGTCGTCCTCTCGCGTCCCATCATCGTGACGCTGCTCGAGCACGGCCACTTCAGCTCGTACGCGTCGGCCAACACCGCCCGAGCGCTGGCCGGTCTCTCCATCGGGCTCGTCGGCTTCTCCATCTACATCTTCGCGCTGCGGGGCTTCTACGCACACGAGGACACGAAGACCCCGTTCCTCATCAACCTGTTCGAGAACGTCCTCAACGTCGTCTTCGCGGTGGCGCTCGTCGGACGCCACGGGGTGTTCGGGCTCGGCCTGGCGTTCGGGCTCGCCTACATGATCTCGTCGGTTCTCGTGCTGTGGCTGCTGCACACCCGTCACAGTGCCATCGACTGGCCGCGGCTCCTCTCCATCACGTGGAAGACGGTCACCGTGTCGGCCTGCATGGGCCTCGTCGTGTGGTCCATCCAGTATGCGCTGCAGGCACGGTCCGGCTTCACCCAGCTTGCCGAGCTGTTCCTCTGCATCGGTGCGGGCATCATCACCTACGTCGTCGGCCTCTACGTGGTGCGCGTTCCCGAGATGCACGACCTCAGGTCGCTGTTGCCGCGCCGGTCGTCGGACGTGGGCGCGGAACTCTAGGAGAGGACCACCAGGTCGTCGCGGTGCACCAGCATCGTGGGCAGGTTCTCGGGCAGGTCCGCGGAACGCTTCCCCATCGACAACGCCACCTGGTCGCTGCCCATCATCGACATTCCGCGGGCAACCACGCTTCCGTCGAGTGACAGGACCTCGATGGTCGCACCCTCGTCGAAACTGCCGCGGCATGCCACGACCCCCGCCGGCAGCAGAGACGTCCCGCGTTCCTGGATGGCGGTGCGGGCGCCGTCATCCACGGTCACCGCGCCCTCGACCTCGGACGCGAAAGCGATCCACAGTTTGCGCGCCGACAACTGCCTGTCATGGGGCTCGAAACGCGTGCCCATCCCCTCGTCGCCGTTCACCGCGGCGAGCACGGCACCGTCATGCGTGGCGGACGCGATCACCGCGGTGACTCCGGACCAGGACGCAATGCGCGCGGACGCAAGTTTCGACGCCATGCCGCCGCTGCCCCTGTCCGACCCGTGCGCAGTGGCGGTGACGCTGAGCAGCGGGTCGTCGGCGTGCACCACCGTGACCCGCCGTGCATCGGGGTTGGTGCGCGGGTTGTCCGTGTAGAGACCGTCGGTGTCCGTGAGGAGAACGAGCATGTCCGCCGACACGAGGTGGGACAGCAGCGCGGACATGTGGTCGTTGTCTCCGTACCTGATCTCGTTGTTGGCGATGGCATCGTTCTCGTTCACGATGGGCACGCAACCGAGGTCGATCAACCGCTGGATGGTCTCACGGGCGTGGAGGTACTGCCGGCGGTCGACGAAGTCGTGCGGAACGAGAAGCACCTGTGCGGCGACGAGCCCGTGCGCCGCGAGTGCGCCGTTGTAGGCGGCCATCAGTCTGGGCTGACCGATGGCCGACAGCGCCTGCAGGGACAGAACGTCGGACGGGCGCTCGGTGAGCCCGAGTCCGGCGACACCGGATGCGACCGCACCCGACGTCACGAGAATGACCTCGTGGCCCCGCGAACGCGCCGATGCCAGCTGCGCCACGACCGACGCGATGACGTCGGCGCGGATCTGCCCCCTGTCGTCCGTCAGTGAAGAACTCCCGATCTTGACAACCACGCGCATGGCTACAGATTCACACTTCCGGGACGAATTCGAAACTGAATTCCGCGATCCACACGACATCGCCCTCGCGGACGTTGGCGCGGTTCAGCAACTTGGGGACACCCAGCTTGTTGAGACGCTCATCGATGTAGTTGAGAGCCTCGGGTGACGTCACGTCGTTCAGTGCCACGACGCGCTCGGCGTCACGACCGTGCACGCGGAACTCGTTCTCCCCCAGCTGCTCCACCCAGGCATGCGCCGGCTCGGGGCGCATGATGATGGTGGACTCCCCCACCGGCTCCTGCTGGCGGGCCTGGCTGACAAGGGCCGCGAGTTCCCCGACGACCTGGCGCACGTTGCTGTGCGTGATGGCCGACATCGAGAGGTGCTGCCACTGCGCCATTGCCTCGGGCGTGATGCTGTCGGTCTTCGTGCCCACGATGAGACTCGGGCGCTCCAGCAACTCGGGACGGTAGTTGCCCACCTCGTGCTGCAGAACGGAGAGTTGCTCCTGGGGGTCGATTCCGTCGAGGGCAACGAGGTCGATCAGGTAGCACAGCACCCGCGCACGCTCGATGTGACGGAGGAACTGGTGGCCGAGGCCGCGCCCCTCGCTCGCGCCCTCGATGAGCCCGGGGATGTCCGCCATGACGAACTCGGTGGCATCGTCCACGCGCACGACACCGAGGTGCGGCTCGAGCGTGGTGAACGGGTAGTTCGCGATCTTCGGTTTCGCAGCCGAGACAGTGCTGATGAACGTGCTCTTGCCGGCGTTCGGGAACCCGACGAGCGCGACATCGGCCATCAACTTCAGCTCGAGCAGCAACCAACGGTCGGTGCCCTCCTCGCCCTGTTCGGCGAACGACGGCGCACGGCGCTTGTTGTTCAGGAACTTCGCGTTGCCGCGGCCGCCGCGGCCGCCGGTGGCGGCGAGCCACCTGTCGCCGTGGTTCACGAGATCAGCAAGGACCTCGCCTGTGTACATGTCGCGCGCGACAGTGCCCTCGGGGACATGGATCTCCATGTCCTCCCCGCGCCGGCCGTGCAGGTCCTTCCCCTTGCCGTGGACACCGTTGCCGGCACGCCGGTGCGGATGGTCCCGGAACGCCAGGAGCGAGGCCACGTTTCGGTCGGCAACCAGCCACACGTCGCCGCCCTTGCCGCCGTCGCCACCATTGGGGCCACCGAACGCAACGGGACCCTCACGACGGAAACTGACGCACCCTGCACCGCCGTCGCCACCGCGCACGTTCAGTTGGGCTTCGTCGACGAACACACTCATAGGGACCGTGGAAGGCTACCTGTGGGTGTCGCCGCACTCGGGGAAGCCCTGCCGACGCGGGACACACCGCTCACCTACTCTGTTCCCGATGGATCAGACCCCGCTGACCGGGCACACAGAACGCGCCGACACGTGGGTCTCCACCATGTCGGGCAGCAGCTCCGACCTCGGCATCACCGTGGCGCACACGGACTCCTGGGCCGGCATCGGCACCCGTGACATCGCGGACCGCACCGTGCGCGAAGAGGTTCTCGACAGGGAACTGGCCCCCCTTGCCACTCGCGCAACAGGGGCCGGCACGCGGGACATCCAGGAAGAGGCCGACCCGTACCGCACCTGCTTCGAGCGCGACCGTGACCGCATCCTCCATGCCGCGTCGTTCCGCCGCCTCGCCGGCAAGACGCAGGTGTTCGTGTTCCCCGACGACCACCAACGCACCAGGCTCACCCACGCGCTCGAGGTTGCCCAAGTGGCCGTCTCCATCGCCCGTGTCCTTCGCCTGAACGTTGCGCTCACCGAGGCCATCGCCCTTGGCCACGACTGCGGTCACGGCCCCGGCGGTCACGCCAGCGAGGACGCTCTCGCCCCATACATCTACGGTGGCTACGACCACGCGGTGTGGGGCGCCGATGTCGCTCTCGCGCAGTTGAACCTCTGCCACGAGACTCTCGACGGCATCCGCAACCACAGTTGGTCGCGGCCGGCACCGCGCACCCCCGAGGGCGAGGTCGTCAGCTGGGCCGACCGGATCGCCTACGTGTGCCACGACTTCGAGGACGCCGTCGATGCCGGCATCGTCACACCGTCACACCTTCCCGACTCGGTGCGCAACCTGTGCGGCACGACACGTCGCGAACAACTCGGGGCGTTCATCACGGCCATGATCGAGGCCACCGCGCACACCGGGCGCATCGGCATGGTGCCCGACACGGCCGATGCGCTCGCTGCGTTCCGGCGCTTCAACTACGACGCCATCTACCACCGTGCCGAGTCACGGGCGCAGGCCCAGTCGGTCATCGACATGCTGCGCGCACTCGTCGACCATTACATCGGGAACCCGCGTCTGCTGCCGGCCCACGACGAGTCGCCGTTCGACGCGGGGTCAGTGAAGGCGGCCCACGAGGCCGTCGCGTACGTGGGCGGCATGACCGACCGTTTCGCGTGCAAGCAGGCGGTTCTCCTGCTCGACTACCCGGCGGACAGGTTGCCGCAGGGAATCGACACCCTCCTCGGCAACTGAGCCCGGGAAAAGAAAAAGGCGCGCCCGAAGGCGCGCCGATCTCAGGAGAATCTCACTCAGACGAGCGGGTTCACGTCCACGACCTTGCGGCCCTTGCGCTCACCGAACTTGACCGAGCCGTCGCACAGTGCGAACAGGGTGTCGTCCTTGCCGATGCCAACGTTCTTGCCGGGGTGGGTCTTCGTGCCGCGCTGGCGGATGATGATGGTTCCCGCGGTGATTGCGGTCCCGTCGAACACCTTCACGCCGAGGCGCTGTGCATTTGAGTCGCGGCCGTTACGAGTTGAGCCGCCGCCCTTTGTCTTTGACATGGTGAATCAGCCTTTCGCGATGGAGGTGATCTCGACGATGGAGTACTGCTGGCGGTGACCGTACTTGCGGCGCTGGTTGGTGCGGCGCTTGTAGGTGAAGCCATTGATCTTCGGGCCCTTGGCGGTCCCGATGACACGACCCTTGACGGAGGCGCCCTTCAACTGGTCGGGCGTGGAGAGGACGGTGGCACCGTCAACGACGAGAACCGGCGTGAGGGAAACCTCGGCACCGTCCTCGACATGGAGAAGCTCGACCTGGATCTGCTGACCCTGCTCGCACTTCTCCTGCTTGCCACCTGATGCGATCACTGCGTACATAGCGGTTTCCTACCCTATCTGCGGAAATCGGGACGGACAATCGGCCGACCCGTCGAATTTGGGGGCAAATCTCAGTCCAGGAGACCGAAATCCACCTGGACTCCCCGGCCGCTGCACTCGGGGCACTGGCCGGCGAACGCGGTCAGGAGACCCTCGCCGATGCGCTTGCGGGTCATCTCGACGAGGCCCAGTTCCGAGATGTCGAACACCTGCGTGCGGGTCTTGTCGCGGGACAGGGCCTGGCGGAAGGACTCGACGACCTTCTTGCGGTTGTCCTTGATCTCCATGTCGATGAAGTCGATGACGATGATGCCGCCGATGTCGCGGAGGCGCAGCTGGTGTGCCACTTCCTGTGCAGCCTCGAGGTTGTTCTGGAAGACGGTCTGTTCGAGGTTGTTGGTGCCGACGTTCTTGCCGGTGTTCACGTCGATGACGGTGAGGGCCTCGGTGTGCTCGATGATGAGCGAACCACCCGAGGGCAGCCACACCTTGCGGTCGAGCGCCTTGTGCAGTTGCTCGTGGACGTGCTGGCTCTCGAACAACGAGAGCGGCTCGGCCTCGCGGTCGTAAAACGTGATGCGGTCGGCAAGTTCGGGGTTGAAAGCCGAGACGTAGTTCTTCACTTCCTCGAAGAGCTCCTTGTCGTCGATCATGACGCCGCGGTAGTCCGCGTTGAACTCCTCGCGGATGACGCGCACCGCCAGGTCGGGTTCGCGGTACAGCAACGCCGGACCGTTCGCCTTCTTCGATGCCTCCTCGACCTTCGCCCACTCGTCCAGCAGGCGAAGCATGTCGGCGCGGAGTTCCTGCTCGGTGGCGTGCTCGGCAGCGGTGCGCACGATGACGCCGTGCTCGGCCGGCTTCACCCGGTCGAGCACGTTGCGCAGGCGACGGCGCTCGGAGTCGTCGAGACGCTTGGAGATGCCGTACGTCTTCGAGTTGGGGATGAGCACCACGAAGCGGCCGGGCAGCGACACCTCCTGGGTGAGACGCGCACCCTTCGCGCCGATCGGGTTCTTCGTGACCTGGCAGAGGATCATCTGCCGGGAGCGGAGGATCTGCTCGATGCGGGCATCCCCCGCCGGCGTGTCCACGTCTTCCTTGTCGTACTGCACGTCGCCGCGGTAGAGAACGGCATTCTTCGGGGTCGCAATGTCGACGAAGGCGGCTTCCATTCCGGGCAGGACGTTCTGCACGCGACCGAGGTAGATGTTGCCGTGGATCTGGCTGATGTCGTCGGCCGGGCGGCTGACGTAATGCTCGATGAGCGAACGGCCCTCGAGCACGGCCACCTGGGTGACGCCCTCACGGACCTGCACGCACATCATGTAACGACCGACCGGTCGACCGTCGCGCTCGCGCCCGCGGCGCTTCTCGATGATCTCGGCCTCGATCATCTCCTGCGTGCGTTGCGGGCCACCGTTGCGCTGGCCACCCTCGCCGCCTGACCCGCCCGAGCGGGAACGGCTGCGGCCGCCGCGACGGCGCTTCTTCTTGTCCCCCGATGACTCCTGCTTCGGCTCGGGGGCCTTGGCCACCGGGGCCGGACGGGTGTCGCCGATCTGCGGCTTGCGCACGAGTGCCCGCTCGGCGGCATCGACGTCCGTGACGCGTCCCTCGTGCGGAGGGTCAGGGAGTTCCTGTGGGTTGCGTCCGGATTCAGGGGCCTCGTCGTCCCGCGAGGTCTGGGGGCGCTGCTGGCGGGGCTGGTTGTTGCCGCCCTGACGCTGGCCACCCTGGCGGTTCCCGGACTGCCCGTTCGGGCGGGGTGCTGACGTGGCGTTGCCGGACTCGCCTTCCGGATGGCCGCCCTCACCGGTCGGCTTCTTGCGGTTCTTCCCGCCACGGCTGCCGCGTCGGCGCTTCTTCGCGGCGGTGCCGGTGCCGTTCTCGGTGGACGACCCGTGCGATCGGGTCTCAGGGGTCTGGGAGGGGGTGTCGGCGCCCGAATCAGGGGCAGAGCCAGTGTTTTCCATCAGTTTTTCCTTGTCAGTCGCGCCTTCTGGCGCGCCATGAACGACCCGATTGGCTGCCCGGGAGGCGCCACCAGGCCGAATCGGCCTTTCCGAAACCCTACCCCTCGTGTCAGCGGAAACGGCGCATGTGCACGCTCTGGACAAGGCCGATCATCATCGCGAAGGCCACCGTGTGGGACCCCCCGTAGGAGACGAAGGGCAGGGGCACACCGGACACGGGGGTGCATGGTCATGCCGATGTTCTGGAAGGCCTGCCACAGGATCATGGTGAAGACGCCCGCACAGACGAGCACCCCCAGTTTCTCGTTCGCGATGCGGGCGATGCGGTAGATCCTCCACAGGACCACCCCGAACAGCCCGAGAACGGTGGCGCACCCGATCATTCCGAACTGCTCCCCCAGCGCCGAGAACACGAAGTCCGTGGACTGCACGGGGATGAACCGTCCGTTCGTGAGGGGCCCCTGCAGGTATCCCTTCCCGAAGAAACCACCCGTGGCCACGGCCCGTTTGGCGAATTTCACCTGGGTGATGAGGTTCTGGAGGTCGGCACTGTCGGAGTTCTGCTGCAGGAACGCAGTGATGCGCTTCAGCTGGTAC
>JBEGJV010000013.1:2420-29598 GCA_041184385.1 Actinomycetota bacterium | reverse complement strand
CATGTACTTGCACACCGCCGCGCGGTTGACCGGCTGGAAGTCCGTGGTGACGTTCACCTTGCGCAGCTGGTGGAGCATGCCGGTCTCGGTGGCGACGAGCACCTTGCGCGCTTTCGTCTCCCGGGCCGCGTCGAGCATGCCGCCGGTGGAGAGGATCTTCGTTCGCTCGGCCGGCACCACGCCCTCGGATGCGAGGTACATGGCGCTGGTGGCGCAGCCACATTCAGGGTGGACGAACAGTTCCGCGTCGGGTTCCGACGCGACCATGGCCTTCAGGTCGGCACCGTTGATTCCCGCGTGCACGTGGCACTCGCCCATCCATATGTGGATGTTGTCGCGCTTCGTCATGCGCTGCACGTGCGCGCCGAGGAACTGGTCCGGGCAGAAGAGGATCTCTGTGTCGCGCGGGATCGACGCGACCACCTCGACGGCGTTCGAGCTGGTGCAGCAGATGTCGGTCTCGGCCTTCACCGCGGCGGTGGTGTTCACGTAGCTGACGACGACTGCACCGGGGTGCTGGGCCTTCCACGCGCGCAGCTGGTCGGCGGTGATGGTGTCGGCGAGTGAGCACCCCGCCTTCTCATCGGGGATGATCACCGTCTTGTCGTGGCTCAGGATCTTGGCGGTCTCGGCCATGAAGTGGACGCCGCAGAACACGATGGTGGACTGAGGGACCGTGGCCGCGATGCGCGAGAGAGCGAGGGAATCCCCCACGTGGTGGGCCACGTCCTGGATCTCGGGCACCTGGTAGTTGTGCGCCAGGATGACCGCGTCCTTCTCGGCCGCAAGGGCCCTGACTCGCTCGGCCCAGCCGGCATCGGGGGTTGTCACGCGGTTCAGACTAAGGGGGACCCGTCACATTTGCGCCCTTGTGAAAATCTGAACTTTGCGCCGTGCGTCACTCAACAACGCACCGACAGCGCCGTGCCGTCACGCGCTGACTGCCTGCCCCACCGGCGGGTCGAACCAGAACCTGTTGATCGCCTCGGCGAGTGACCCCGTGGCCGAGCCCGGGTCGGTGACGACTTCTTCGGGTTCGTCTGCGAAACGCAGAACACTCGCCACACCGCTGTTCGCGACAAGAACGGTGAGCCGCACGCGACGTCGCTGCGCGTGCTGACTGGGTGCGCCGTTCACGTTGCCGTCCTCATCGAGCGGTGCCGCCCATCCAGTGGTGACGATCGCCGCAGCATCGAACATGCGCGCCAGGCCACTTCCGGGGGCCTCGAGAAGTTCGTACACGTCGGGGTGCTGCGAGAGGAAGCAGGGCGCGGGGCGAGGCTCGAGCGAGTCGCCGAGATTCACGCCGTACAAGCGCGCACCCGGCAGCTCGAAGGAGTCGATGGCGTGGTGCAGGCGCTTCTCGGTGTCGACTGCGAGCTGCATGATGTCTGTGTCCCTGTGCGGGACGTCTTCCGTTGTCATGGCCGCAATGTGTGGCGGCGCTTGTGTCGCAGGAACGACGGTCAGACCGAGAGTGAACGCGCGACCTTCACCACCATCGCGCCGTGCTTCTTCACGGCTGCGGCACCCATTCGCTCGACCGGGCCGCTGACGCTGACCGCGGCAATCACGTTGCCGACGGCATCGGTGACCGGGGCACTGACGGACGCCACACCCTTCTCGCGTTCCTCGGAGGATTCGATCCACCCGCCTGCGTTCGTCTTCTGCCCGGCGAGGACACGGCCGGCGGAGCCGCGCGACAGCGGCAGCAGGGCGCCCACGGGGACGATCCAGCGCAGGCCGTGCGTCGACTCGTACGACGCGATGCAGCGCCGTCCGTCGCCCTCGGCCACGTAGACCTGCACGCTCTCGCCGGTACGGTCGCGCAGTTCCTCGGCGGCTGCCTGCGCGCGCTCGATCCACGGGAACTGCACCGAAGCAGCGTTCGCGAGGCCGACCGTGGACAGGCCGACACAGAAGCTCCCGTCGCTGTTGCGGCGGATGGCGCCGTGCACCTCCAGTGCGAGCAACAGCCTGTGGGCGGTGGCGCGCGGGAGTTTCGTCGCGGAGACGACCTCGGCCAGCGTCATCGGGCGCTCGACAACGGCGTTCAGCACCGTGAACGCCTTGTCCAGAACCCCGACTCCCGATACACTGTCCATTGGTTGGGAAGTCTATCCCAAATAGTAAGACGAATCAAACGAGGACGACGATGGCAACTCCGATGACACTCCCGCAGAAGGTGTGGGACCAGCACGTGGTGCACTCCGCACCCGGCGAGGCCGACCTGATCTACATAGACCTGCATCTCGTGCACGAGGTGACGAGCCCGCAGGCATTCGACGGCCTGCGCATGAGCGGCCGCGGCATCCGCCGTCCCGACCTCACCGTTGCGACCGAGGACCACAACGTGCCGACGGAGAACATCCACCTGCCGATCGCCGACCCGATCAGCGCGAAGCAGGTGCAGGTGCTGCGCGACAACGCGAAGGAGTTCGGCTTCACCCTGTTCCCCATGGGCGACCCCGGCCAGGGCATCGTGCACGTCATCGGACCGGAACAGGGACGCACGCTGCCCGGCATGACCATCGTCTGCGGCGACAGCCACACGGCGACGCACGGTGCGTTCGGCGCGCTCGCGTTCGGCATCGGCACAAGCGAGGTCGAGCACGTGCTCGCCACGCAGACGCTGCCCCAGTCGCGACCGAAGTGGATGAGCGTCACCGTGGAGGGCGACCTGCCCGCCGGGGTGACCGCGAAGGACGTCATCCTCGCGATCATCGGCGAGATCGGCACGGGCGGCGGCATCGGCCACGTCATCGAGTACCGCGGCTCTGCCATCCGCGCGCTCTCGATGGAGGGACGCATGACCGTGTGCAACATGAGCATCGAGGCGGGCGCGAAGGCCGGCCTGATCGCACCGGATGAGACCACGTTCGAGTACCTGAAGGGACGCCCGAACGCGCCGAAGGGTGCCGCATGGGACGCGGCCGTCGAGGCATGGAAGCAGCTGCGCACCGACGACGGTGCGAAGTGGGACAAGGAAGTCGTCATCGATGCGACGAAGCTGAAGCCGTTCGTGTCCTGGGGCACCAACCCGGCACAGGTGCTGCCGATCGACGGAGTGATCCCCTCGCCCGCGGACGCGGCTGACGCCACCACGGCGAACACCGTGGAGCGCGCGCTCGAGTACATGGGCCTCACACCCGGCACGAAGGTGCGCGACATCGCCATCGACACCGTGTTCATCGGTTCGTGCACGAACGGCCGCATCGAGGACATCCGCGCCGCGGCAGAGGTCGTGAAGGGCCGCAAGGTCACGGTGAAGCGCGCAATGGTGGTGCCCGGTTCGCACGAGGTGCGCAAGCAGGCGATCGCAGAGGGACTCGACAGGATCCTCATCGAGGCCGGCGTCGACTTCCGCGAGCCCGGCTGCAGCATGTGCCTGGCGATGAACCCCGACAAGCTCGCCCCCGGCGAGCGCGCCGCATCCACCAGCAACCGCAACTTCGAGGGACGTCAGGGCCGCGGAGGCCGCACTCACCTCGTGTCCCCCGCCGTCGCCGCAGCAACCGCTGTTGCCGGCCACCTCGCAACCCCAGGAGACCTGTCATGAAGTCCTTCCAGATCGTCACCGGTCGCGGCGTGCCGCTGAAGCGCAGCGACGTGGACACCGACCAGATCATCCCCGCCGACTGGCTGAAGCGCGTGGAGCGCACCGGCTTCGAGAAGGGCCTCTTCAGCACGTGGCGCGACGACCGCAACTTCGTGCTGAACGACGAGCGCTACGCGGGCGCATCCATCCTGGTGGCCGGCCCGTCCTTCGGTGTCGGTTCGTCACGAGAGCACGCGGTGTGGGCAATCCAGCAGTACGGCTTCGACGCGGTGATCGCACCGAGCTTCTCCGACATCTTCCGCAACAACTGCACGAAGAACGGACTCGCTCCGGTGGTGCTGCCCGAGGCGGCGGTGGAGAAGTTGTGGGCGCTCATCGAGGCGGACGAGAACACCGAGATCACGATCGACATGGAACGTCTGACCGTGGAGGTGCCCGCTGCGGGGTTCAAGGAGTCATTCCCGATGGATGCCCCCACCCAGCACCGCTTCCTGAACGGACTCGACGACATCGGCATCACAATGACGCACGCAGACGAGATCAGCGCGTTCGAGAAGAACCGCCCGGCCTGGCTGGCAAAGTAATCACCTGACGAACGCCACGATCAGCGCGGTCTGGGCGGACATCAATGCAGCCATGATTCCGACCATGGCGATTGTCTGGCGCCGGGCAGAGTCGGCAATCTCTTTGCGGAGAGTCTCGGATGCTTCCCGGATGTCAGACCGCAACAGCATCCCTTGGTTTTCCAGGTCACCCTTCGTGGCGAACCGTGAGTAGCCACCGTGAGGAAGGTGTTCCATGAGCGTCTCCCCGGCCTCGTCGCCCAGCACCTCATGGGCTTTGTTGGCAAGCGTACGCCTGTCGTTCTCGTAGCTCATGAGCATTGATCCCCGTTTCGGTCCCCGGCGGAGTTGACCCCGTCGACTGACCATGTGGGCCCCGGTTACAAACGATCGGCAAGTCCGGTGGCACGCCGGATCGGAAGACCGACGGCTCGCCGAATGGATTCCTCGGTGGCGACGATCGTGAGTTTCTTCGTCGGCCGGGAGATGCCCGTGTACAGGAGCTCCCGGGTGAGGATGCGCGAGGCCTTCGTGGGAAGCACGACAATGGCATGTTCGTACTCGGAGCCCTGGCTCTTGTGGATGGTCATTGCGTACACGGTCTCCACCTCGGGCAGGCGGTTCAACGGGATCGTGACCGGACCATCGAGACCCTCGAACGCGACGACCTTCTGCCCGTTCACGAGACAGACGATGCCGACATCGCCGTTCGCGACGCCGAGACGGTCGTCGTTGCGTGACACGAGGACCGGGCGGCCCACGTAGAATGGATCGGCGAGACTCCCGGGGACGGCGGACTGCACGGTGCGGTTCCAGCCCTGCACCCCGAGCGTCCCGTTGCGGTGGGCACACAGGACCTGCACCGTGGACAACGCGGCGAGAGCTCCGGCCGCATCGCCCTTCGACGCGAGATCAACCACCGCTCTTGCCGTACCGACCACCTCGGCGGCGAGTGCGTTCAGCTTCCCCTGCTCGGCCGACGGGTCGAGCCACTCGACGTCGCCGGACGCGCCACGGAGGATCTTGATGACTTCGTCGATGTCCTCTTCGTTGCCATCGCGTGCGTCACGGACGGCCTTGACGAGCGTGTTGATGGTGGAATCCTCCGGGTAGCGGTGCTGCTCGGTGCGTCGCTCGTGGGTCCAGGTGCCCTTGGGCTGCGTCTTGATCATCTTGTCGATGTCACCCAGGACGGTTCCCGCATCGACGGATGCGAGTTGGTCCGGGTCCCCCACCAACCACATTCGTGCGCCGGGCGGCAATGCATCGAGCAACCGGTACATGAGCGAGAGCGACATCATGGATGCCTCGTCGACGATGACGAGGTTCTGCGTGAGCGGCTTCCTGTTGTTCCTCTGGAACCGTGGCGTCATTCCGGGAGAAAGTTTCAGCAGTTTGTGCACCGTCTGGGCGCGGGATGCGGCGAGAATCCGCTCCTTCACCGGGTCGGGTGCACCCGATCGCGACAACGCCCTCATCAGTGACTGGCGCATGCGCCGTGCTGCCTTTCCCGTGGGGGCGACGAGAGCGAGCTCGATCTCCCCCGCGGTGTCCTCGGTGAACAGCCGGATGAGTTCGCCGGCGATGTACGTGGTCTTGCCCGTGCCGGGTCCACCAAGAACGACCTGGAGACGCGCGTCGCGCAGCGTGCGCAAGGTGGAGCCGACGGACAGTTCCTCATGATGCGTGCGCGCCGTGTAGATGCGAGCACCGTCGAGCACGAACGGCACGCGGCGGGTCGCCATCGTCCCGCTCGCCTCTTCCACCAACTGCGGGCACGACCGCAACACCGCGAGCCAGCCGTTTGTGACTTCCGAGACGGCCTGCCCGGGGACGAGTGGGTGCGGTCCGATTGCTCGGACATCGAGACACGTGTCGCCGTCGGGACCAGCCTTCAGTGCCATGGCAAGGATCAGCTGCAGCGCAGGTGACAGGTCGGGGACGCCGTGCAGCCTGGACAGCTCATCGAGAGCGTGCAGGTCGACCTCGTTCACCAGTTCGTCCCGGACGGCGCGTGCGAGTGCCGGATGCATGGTCATCGGTGGCTCCCCGCAAGTGCGTCGGACAGGGCCGACCACAACCCCTTCGGGGCCCTCCATTGGAACACGCCGTACGGACAACCATTTTCGTCGACCAGAGCGGGGTCAGGCACCATCCCGCGAACGAAGAAATACGCAACGCCGGCAATCACGTCATCACTGTCGAGATGCGGAGCGCGCCAGCGCAGGAAGCGGTGGATGGCGACGCCGTAGATGATCGCCTGCAGCGGGTAGTGGTGGTCCCTCATTGCCCTGACCAACCGTGCCGGGTGGTACGCATCGATCAGTTGCGTGTCGTCTTCACCATCAAGACGGTTGCTCTTGTAGTCCGTGATGTACAACTGCGGACCCTTGCCGGGGACGTCGATGCGCAGCACGGCGTCGATGGAGCCGTTGATGAGGCCGGCCAGAGGGATGTCGAACTCGGGTCCGGTCAACTCGGCTGCGTATTCATGGAGGACGTCACCCGGCGGGAGCACCCGTTGCAGCACGGCACCGATGGTGTTGACGGACACACCGTGCGCGTACTCGGTGAGGCCCATCTCGAAGTCCAACTCGGCGAGCCTGTCCTGCACGGGAATCGTGGCGAGAGACCGCCCGTGCATGAACGGGCCGAGCGGCGTCGACGCTGCCGCCGCGAGCCCACTGACCAGGTTCTCCTTGTGGGGTGCGAGGGCTGGCCCGGAAGCGTGCCTTCCCACCAGAGCGTCGAACTGCGCAGTCAGCCCATCCGGCGACGGCACGAAGTTCTCGAAGATCGCGTGGATCACTGTCCCGGTGTGCGTGCCACCGGGGATGCGCGCAAGTGGCATGTCGGCACCCGTGGGAACCTCTGCATCGGCATACGAACTGCCGAAGTCGAAGAAGACGGGGGTCTCGTCGTTGCCTGCCCCGGCAGGTGTGTGATGGGTCGGCACCGAACCCTGTGCCGTCTGCGTGATCCCGGAGAAGCTGGTTCGACGGTACGTCTGGGTGGTGTCGGCGGTGAACAACTGTGCCCCCTGTGCGGACTCTGTGGACCCACCGGGGTACCTCGGTTGTGCCGCGGGAACCGGCACGACAGGAATGGGAGTCCCGTCGCCGAACGCATCCTCGTTCACGAACTCGCGTGCGAGAGATTTCTCCGCGTCATCCCCCGGCAGGAGGATCGTCAGGTGGTGCTCCGCACGGGTGACGGCAACATAGAACTGTCGCGCCATCTCCTCGCGGTCCTCGGACTCGGCCGCTAGTCGCGCGGTGGGGCTGGGCACACCGCCGAGCACCCATGAAACATCGATCAGGCGAGAGCGTCGTCCCTGCGTGTCCGGCGGGCCGAGGAACATGACCGGCCGTTTCGAAGTCTTCTCGTCGGCAGTCTTCCCGTCAGAAACGTTGTCGGTGGCCTTGCGCTCGTTCCATTTGTCGGCGACCACGACGCACGGGAACTGGAGGCCCTTGGCCGCATGGATGGTGAGGATCTTCACCGCGTCGCTGTCACTCTCGACACGACGGCTGATGATCTCTGCGGTGGAGTCGAGAACCGACAGATCGGCGAGGTAGCGCAGTGCGTCGGTCGGGTCGACACCGACACCACCGGACCTCTGGTGGATTAGTTCGACGACATGGTTGAGGTCGGTCATGCGACGGTCGGCGCGGTCCGAACCCAACACTGCGCGCGCACAAGCACGCTCTGCGAGGATCCGGGTGCGCACCGCGGCGATCCCGTCGGTGCGGAGCAGCTTCGCGAGCGTCACGAGAAGTTCGTGCTCGTCCGCGATCCCGTCGATGGCGTCGGTCTCATCGAGGGACATCAATGCAGGATCGAGCAATGTGCGCCCGAAGAACATCGTTGCCATGACCGCCCTGACACGCCCGAGGTCCCGCGGTCGTTCGAGCGCCTCGAGGAGTCGGGTCACCGCTTCGGCCGCCTCGCTCTCCATGACAGAGGACGTGCCGCCGCTGACTGCCGGGATGTCGAGCGAGCGCAGGGTCTTCTCGAGCGCGAGGCCGATCTCGTTCGCTTTCACGAGGACGCAGATGTCGGACGGGGTGACGGCGTCCTTGCCAATTTGGGCAACATGCAGCAACTGAGCCACCCTCTGGGCAGCAACGGACTCGGGCGACAGCGACCCGGAGGCCTTCCCGATGTCAATGATCTCGATGGGTTCGACACCGGTTATCCGGCGCCCGGCCTTGTGCGGCGCGAATCCCACCTGTTCGTAGCCGATGCCGAAGCCGTACGTCTTGTCGGCCAGCAGGGAGTTCAGTCCCGTGACGAGATCTTCGTCCGAACGGAAGTTGCGGTCGAGCGAGATGCGGTTCTTCAGGTCACGCTGGGCGACGTACGCGCCGATGTCGGCACCGCGGAACCTGTAGATGGACTGCTTCGGGTCACCGACAACCACCAGACACCGGTCCGTCGACATGGCCGGGATGATCGCACGGAAGATTTCCCACTGGAGCGGGTCGGTGTCCTGTGCCTCGTCGACGAATGCGATGCGGTACCGGCTGCGGAGCACATCGAGAGCGACCGAGTACGCAGGGTCGTTCACCACCATCGCCGCGCGCTGCAGCAGGTCATCGTAGGTGGGCTTCTCGCGCGTCGATGCTTCGACAAGACGAGCAATCGCGGAGATCGATGCCACGAGGGAACCCAGATTCTTTCGCGTGTCATTGTCGAGCGCCGGGTCAATCCAGAGTGACGCATCGGGCGCCGACAGAACCTGCGACACGAGTTCCTCGAGGAGCGCCGCCTGGTGGACCCGACCGTGAATCGACTCTGCCGCCACGAAGTCGTTGACTTTCTGCTTCACGATGAGGTCCCGGCTGTCGGACTCACCACCTGAACCCGATGGGAGACCGGCAACGGAGAGGATCTTCGTGCAGACCGAGTGGATGGTGGACACGGTCGCCGTGTCGAACTCCACGGCGGCGCGGCGCAGGTTCGCCTCCAGCCGGTCGGTGCGCGACTCCTTCGCACCGAGCGCCAGCAAGTACTGGCCGAGAACGTCATCTTCAGGCGCCGCGCCGGTGCGGAGGACCTCGGCGGTGTCGAGCAGCCGTCGGCGGACACGGTCCTTCAGTTCGGCGGCAGCGTTGCGGGTGAACGTGGTGATGAGGAAATCGCTGATGCGCAGAGAATCATCAAGTGCAATCTCGCGGGTCACGAGGGCGGCAACGGTGTACGTCTTGCCGGTGCCGGCGCTCGCCTCCATGAACAACCCGTTGGTGAGGATGATGTCGGGAACAGAGAGACTCGTCATTGCGCCACGCTCCGACCGACGGGCTCACCGATGAACGGGTGTACGGGCGCCTTTCCTCCGATGTTCCTGACCCGGCGCAACCCGGACGTGCGCTGCATCCATGCCTCATGGAGCGGTCCGTTTGGCCGGAAAACATCGTCGAACTGCGGTTCCGCGCCGAACACGCGGTACTCACGCTCCCTCTCGTATTTCTTGTCGGAAACGAATGTCTCGAACGCCTCCCCGACATCAGCCCAGTCGGCCTGGTCCATGACCAAGTCGGTCGTCTTTCCGAACCCGAACATGGGAAGCGACAGAGCAGACCTGATGGCACCGATGAGTGAGACCAACCTGGCTGTCGCGGACTCAACCGTGAGAGGGGTCTTCCACGTGAGCACCTTGGTGCGGACGGCGTCATCCTGCCACCCGATGAGGATTGCCTCGTCGAAGTGTTCCGGGGTTTCCTGCGCCTCGAGCATCATCAATGCGAGTGCGGCTTCCTCGTTGAGCTCGGCAGGTTGCTTGTACGTGACCATGATGATGCGGTTGTCCGAGCGCACGAACGCGATGTCACCTGAGATCTTCACCCCATCCACGTAACAACTGATCGGGTTGACCTCGGACCCACTGAATGTGGGCTCCCACTTCTTGGCCGCAGTGACGACCGCCGTGAAGACATGGTTCACGTCGTCGACAATCGAAGCACCGATGGCCCCGACGGGGATCTGGCCCCTCTGCTGGAGCACGGAGACAAGGTTGTCCCTGGTGGTCTCATCCCACCGGGCACCGATCTCGCAACGTTGCCGCCAGAGGATGCTGGTCGTCAGGTTGGTGACATCGAGCGGAAGCACCGCGACGTCCGCTTCTTGTTCCTCCTGCCATTTAGGGATGCCGAGCGTGGAATAGAAGAAGTTGTGCGGCCGCTTCACGATCTCCAGCAAGTCACGCGTGCTGACCTCGTCGATGTCGTCGGACGGGATGGGAACCACGGGGTGCGACACGACGGGGCGACGGACCCCGGATGCCAGGGAGGACTCCATCGCCGCGACCGAGTGCGAGAACGTCCGGTCAGGCATGACGCCACCGTCGACGAAGTTCAGGGCGCCGATGGCATGTCGGGGATGGTCGAAGACGAATGACCACGACTGCTTCTTGGGGTCGTGTGTGCCGCCCGCGCGCACGCACATGTCAACGAACTCGGCGAGCGGGGTGACGAACGGCAACGGCGCGTTGTTCTTCGTGCTGCGGCCGTTGCACGTGACGATGAACCTCTCCTCCGCCGCGAGGACCCCATCGAGGAACGCGCGGCGGGCATCAATGCGGGTGTCGGCATCCCCGATGAACTGCTGGCGCGCCGCAAGATCGTCACTCTCGGACTCCGTTGATCCGATGGCACCGTCGTCATAACCGAGCACACAGACAACCTTGAACGGCACGGACCGCAACGGAACCATGGAGGTGGCCGTGACCGCCCCGGTGCGCAGCGGCTGCCTTCCGGGGATCTCCTCCGCCCGTTCGACAAGCAGAGCAGCGAACTCCGCAAACCGCACATGTTGCACCGAGGACCCGGGCACCGCCAGCGCGGCCCGACGGATGTCCCTGAGAAGGCCAGTGGGTTCGGCCAGCAGGTCACCCGTGGAACCACACAACGCGATGAGTGAACTCTCCACCAGGTCGGTCCACTCAATGACCGACCGCGCGTGTCGAGTCCCTTCCTCGAGACGGGCGAGCACGTCCACGAGACGGACCAACGATGCGACCGCCGGGAAATCCGCTGAGTCGAGATCATCGAGCGGCACGACACCGCTGGCCTCCGGCCGAGCGGAATCGTCGGGCAGAAGGACGCCCATGAGCGCCTGCCTCAGCCCATTGGCCCATGTCTGGACATTCCCGAGCGTGGGGTCGGCATCGAGTCGGTTGCGGTGGTCGCCATTCAGCCCCCAGTTGATGCCCGTGCGGCCGACGATCTTCCACCAGAGATTCACCACATCCGACGGGAGTCCGTTGGCACGGAGAACCGCCGGGGAACAGAGAAGGCCGAGCACGGCTGTTTTCGAGGCACGTGACGTGACGATTGCCAGCATCTGCGCAAGCACCTGGGTGCCATCGCTCACCTGACGCAGGCCGCGGTCCGCCACCACGAGAGGAATTCGAACGGACCGTGGGCGGTCACTGCCGTCGGACACCTCGACATCCCGGTCGAAGGTGGCGGTGAGCAGTGGCGCGGCCGCGGCCATGTCCGGACAGAGAACCACGATGTCGTGCGGTTGCAGGCCGGGAATCTCGGTGAATGCATGCAGCAAGGCATCGTGGAGTAGCTCAACCTGACGCGACAATTCGTGAGCACGGTGAATCTGCACCGACGGCTTCTCGTCCGCGAAGTCACCGGGGACAAGGTGCGGTGACCGAGCGATCGACTCCTGGATGTGACCGAGCAGACCGTGCGCACGGACACCGTGACCGGGTGCGTCGTAACCCGGAAGCACACCGAACGATCCGAGAACCAGCTGTGCCTCGCGTGCACCTTGCAGCCAGTTGACGATCAATGGGTCGCCGGGCGTGGCCGCGTGACCGTCTCTCGGTCGTACAGGGAGGATGCCGTTCGAACCCGACAGTGCGCGGGCCTCATCGGCCCACACACCGTGCAACGCGGGCGACGGATGGACCAGAACGATGTCAACCGGAATGCGACCCGCCAGTGCCGAGACCAACCCGATCATTCGGGCAGGGACGGACTGCAGACCGACAATCATCAATCGTGACGCAGCGGGAGAGATCTCGCCCGAGGCCAACTGCTGCGTGAGCAGTGAGAGTTGCGCTGGTGGGCTCGGCACACCGATCACTGCGCGCACCTTCGTCCAGAGCTCGAACTGCCACTTGTCACGGGCGGACAACGGGGTGCGCCGAAGCATCCATTCGCCGTCAGCCGTGCGGTCGCCCAGTTCCGGCATGAGCTCGGCGTGCCCGGCTTCCCATGCCTCGATCATCTGCGGGCGGTGCGCGTGATAAGCGTCAAAGCGGTCCGCGATCGTGCGTGCCGCCCGGAGGATGCCGTTGTAGCGACTGCAGAGTTCTTCGCAATTCGGCATGGAGGGAAGGCACTGGAGCACCGCCATGGTGAGCGTGTCGATGGACCATGGGTCATCACCTTCGGTGACGCCGCCGGCAACGGAGCGGACCAAGCCGAGATATCCGACATTGACGCCGGCAACGATCCCGTCGTTCGACCGCGACGCACCGACGTTGAACGCCAGTTGCTGCAGCAGCCACGCCCGCACGCCGGCGTTCGGCACAACGATGTGGTCTGTCTCGAAGAGGTCGCGGCCGTCCCGGTCGTTCAGGTACGAAACCACCGGAGGAACAACGTCGGCAAGGGAGGTGACGAAAGAGACCGAGAGTCCTGCCGTGCCGTTCACTCCCGCCATCAAACCTCCACCGTACGACCGACTATGGCCAACAGGAAAGTTGCCGGCCAACAGGGGTACCCATCCTGCCAGAGGGGTGTGCGGTGGTTGCCCGGGACCGCCCTACTCGGCCAGGAACTTGCGCAGGTCGCGCAGACGTGCGTCGTTCGAGAACACCTCGACCGGGGCGACCGTCGGCAGGCGCAGGGCGCGCTGGATGATGCGGCACGTGGTGTGCTGGTTGTACTCGGCCAGTGTGACCGCCCAGCCGTCACGGCCGGCGCGCGCGGTGCGGCCGGAGCGGTGCAGGTACGTCTTGTGGTCCATCGGTGGCTCGTAGTGCACGACCAGGGCAACATCGTCGATGTCGATGCCGCGTGCGGCGACGTCGGTGGCAACCAGGATGGTGAGGTCGCCCTTTGCGAACCTGGCAAGAGCCTTCTCGCGGGCGGCCTGGGTGAGATCGCCGTGGATGGCCGACACCTTCATGTTCAGCTCGTCGAGTTTGTCGGCGACCCTGTCGCACAGACGCTTGGTGTCGCAGAAGACCACGGTCTTGCCGGCAGCGGTCGCCATGGCGGCCACCACCTTGTCCTTGTCCATGCGGTGAACCCCGAGGAACAGGTGATGCATCGTGCCGACGGTGTCGGTGGGCGAATCGATCGACACCTCTTCGGGGTTCTTCATGTACCGCTTGACGAGGTTGCCCACCTGCCCGTCGAGCGTGGCCGAGAACAACATGGTCTGGTGCTCGCCGGTGACGTGGCGCAGGATCCATTCCACCTGCGGGGTGAACCCCTCGTCGGCCATGCGGTCGGCTTCGTCGAGGACCACGACCTGGATGTCACTCAGGTCCACCTCCCCGGCCTTCATGAGGTCGATGAGACGCAGTGGCGTGGCGACGATGATCTCGATGCCCTTCGCGAGCGCGGTGATCTGGTCATCGCGGGACGCACCGCCGTACACCGGGAGGATGCGACGGTCGCACTGGCGACCGATGGGGTCGAGCACCTCGGCCACCTGGAGTGCGAGCTCGCGGGTGGGAACGAGCACAAGGCCGCGCGGGGCGCGGACACGGGCCGCGGGGTCGATGCGGGCGAGCATCGGCACGCCGAAGGCGAGGGTCTTCCCGGAGCCGGTGCGGGCACGGCCGCACAGGTCGACACCGCGCAGGGCGACGGGGATTGCTTCTGTCTGGATGGCGAAGGGGGCGGCGAATCCGGCAGCTGCCAGGCCCTCATCCACCTCGGGCGGGACGCCGAGCGCCGCGAAACCCGTGGGGGGCTGAATTTTGTCTGTCATGTTGCCCCACACGGTACCGAGGAACATGGGGTTCCCCGTGGTTGGCATCCAGGTGAACTTTTTGCCGAAAGTTGCGTCGGAGCCACGAGATTCCGTTAGTTTCAATCCGCCTGACGCGGGACAGACCCGCGCAGAAAGGACCAATCAACCACGGATCAGCACCGAGCAAAGTCGTACGAACCGGGTCGTGAGACAACGGCGTGCGCCACCCGCCACGGGCGAACCCTCTACTCACCAAGGTAGGAGTTCTCATGGACGCACAATTCGCACAACCGGATGGCACGCAGACGCGTGGCATGAAGGGGATCGCATACGACTGGCAGTCTCTGCTGGTGCCGGCCGAGCCGGATTTCACCGAAGAGTTGACAGACCTGATCGACGACGAGCTCGTCACCGAGTCGAACTAGTCGATACCCATCGCTGACAACCAGAACCCCCGGATCCCCGGACGCATCCTTGCGCTCGGGTGCGGAAGCGTGGCCCAGTGCACCATTCCGCTCCTCATCTCCGACCTCGGCATCGACCCCACGACCATCCACGTCGTGGACTTCGTGGACAACCGCCACCGCATCGCCGACGCGCTGGCAAAGGGCGTCACCTACGAGATCGGCCGCGTGACAAAGGAGAACCTCGACGAGTTCCTCTCCGCCCGATGCAAGGACGGCGACATCCTGCTCGACCTTGCGTGGAACATCGACTGCCCCACCATCCTGCAGTGGTGTTTCGACCACAACGTGCGGTACCTCAACACGTCTGTTGAGGTGTGGGACCCGTACGAGGATCTTGCATCCACCCATCCCCTCGACCGGACGCTCTACGTGCGTCACCAGGATCTCCGCCGCCTCAAGCAGAAGTGGGGCCGTCTCGGCGCGACCGCGGTGCTGGAGCACGGCGCGAACCCGGGGATGGTGAGCCATTTCGCGAAGCAGGCCCTCACCGAGATGACCACGCGCATGCTGCGCGACGGTCTCGCCACCGGGGAGCGCGCGACGGCCATCGAGAGCGCACTCGCGAACCGCGAGTTCAACCGCCTCGCGATGCTGTCCGGCACGAAGGTCATCCACGTGTCCGAGCGCGACACGCAGCTGGCTGCCGAGCCGAAGCGCGTGAACGAGTTCGTGAACACGTGGTCAGTCGACGGGCTCTACGAGGAGGGCATCGCCCCCGCCGAGCTCGGCTGGGGAACCCACGAGAAGACCCTGCCGAAGAACGCATGGGTGCACCAGGACGACGGCCCGTGCAACCAGATCTGCATCGCACGCCCGGGCATGGAGACATGGGTGCGCAGCTGGGTGCCCGCGGGCGAGATCCGCGGCATGGTGGTGCGCCACGGCGAGGCCTACACGATGACCGACCACCTGACGGTGTGGGAGGACGGCAAGGCGGTCTACCGCCCGACGTCCCACTACGCGTACTGCCCGAGCGACGCCGCCATCATGAGCGTGCACGAGCTGCTGATGCGCAACTACGAGATGCAGCCGACGCAGCGCATCCTGAACGACGAGATCATCCAGGGTGAGGACCAGCTGGGCGTGCTGCTGATGGGTCACGACTACAAGGCATGGTGGACCGGGTCGATCCTCGACATCCACGAGGCACGAACGAAGGTTCCGAACCAGAGCGCGACAACACTGCAGGTGGCGTCGTCGGTGATGGCCGCCATCAAGTGGATCATCGCCGAGCCGATGCAGGGTGTCCGCGTGCCCGACGAACTGCCGCACGAGTTCATCATCGACGCCGCCAGGCCGTACCTCGGCACCATCTGGTCCGATGCCGTGGACTGGGACCCGCTGCGCACCCGGCGCGACGTGTTCGACCGGTTCAGCGACTCCGCGAGCACGCTTGACCTGTCCGACCCCTGGCAGTTCGGCAACTTCCTCTGCCCGTGATCCCCTTCCCCGGTCGGGAATTCCGGCCGGGGTGTGGACGACCGCGGGAACCGTGGATAGCCTGACAGGCGATGAAGACCTCGAAGACCCTGCTTCTTCTTAGTTAGCGGCAGCAGCCGTATATCGCTGCTGTCGAAACCCTCTGCCAAGGCAGGGGGTTTTTTCTTTGTCCGAATCACCCCACACCACACCAAGGAACGAACAACATGCCTCCGCAGAACGTGACCCCGAAGAAGATGCCTTTCGAGAAGTACTCGCCGTGGATCCCGCTCGTCCTTGCCGACCGCACCTGGCCGAACAAGACCATCACGAAGGCCCCCCTGTGGTGCAGCGTCGACCTGCGCGACGGCAACCAGGCTCTCATCGAACCGATGGATCCCGAGCGCAAGATGCGCATGTTCAAGGCGCTCGTGAAGATGGGCTTCAAGGAGATCGAGGTGGGATTCCCCTCCGCCAGCCAACCTGATTTCGATTTCGTTCGCCAGATCATCGAGGAGGACCTGATCCCCGACGACGTCACCATCCAGGTGCTGGTGCAGTGCCGCCCGGAACTGATCGAGCGAACGTACGAGTGCCTGCGCGGGGCGAAGAACGTCATTGTCCACTTCTACAACTCCACCAATCCCCTGCAGCGCGAGGTCGTCTTCGGCCTCGACAAGGAGGGCATCAAGAACATCGCGGTGGAGGCCGCCAAGTTGTGCCTGGGGTACGAATCGATGCTTCCCGGCACGAACGTGCGCTACGAGTACTCCCCCGAGTCCTTCACGCTCACCGAACCCGACTACGCCGTCGAGGTGTGCGAGGCGGTCATGGACGTGCTCAAGCCCACTTCGTCGAACCGCCTCATCCTGAACCTGCCGGCGACCGTCGAGAGCTACACGGCGAACGTGTACGGCGACGTCATCGAGTGGTTCTGCCGCACGATCAAGGACCGCGAGAGCGTCATCATCTCCCTGCACCCGCACAACGACCGCGGCACCGGGACGGCGGCGGCAGAGTTCGGCATCATGGCAGGCGCCGACCGCGTGGAGGGAACGCTCTTCGGGAACGGCGAGCGCACCGGCAACCTCGACATCATCAACGTGGCGATGAACATGTTCATGAACGGCGTCGACCCGGAGCTCGACATCAGCGACATCGACGCCCTGCGCCGTGTCGCCGAGTACTGCAACCGCCTGCCCGTGCCCGAGCGCCACCCCTACGTCGGCGACCTCGTGTACACGTCCTTCTCGGGCAGCCACCAGGACGCCATCAAGAAGGGTTTCGAGAAACTCGGCAAGAACTACGACAAGTGGGGCGTGCCGTACCTGCCGATCGACCCGAAGCACGTCGGCCGCACCTACGAGAAGGTCATCCGCGTCAACAGCCAGTCCGGCAAGGGCGGCGTCGCGTACGTGATGAAGGAGGAGCACGGCTTCGACCTGCCGCGTCGGCTCCAGATCGAGTTCAGCCAGGTCATCCAGGGCGTCACGGAGGAGACCGGAACGGAAGTGAGCGCGCTCGTGATCTGGGATTCGTTCCGCACCGAGTACTTGCCGGCCGAGCCGACGATCTCATTGACGAGCCACGAGCTGCGCAGCGACTCGAAGAGCGGTTCGACGACGATCACCGCCCAGCTCGAGGTGAACGGTGAGCACAGGACGATTGTCGGTGACGGCAACGGCCCGATCGACGCGTTCGTCCACGCCCTGCGGACGGGCCTCGGTGCGGACATCGACGTCCTCGACTACAGCGAGCACGCCATGAGCCAGGGCTCCGAGGCGACGGCCGTCGCGTACGTGGAGACGAAGGACTCGAAGGGCAACGTGCTCTGGGGTGTCGGGACCGACCCGAACACCACCACCGCATCGCTGCGCGCCGTCCTCGGTGCCTACGAGCGCCAGACGGCGGGTTGACCGGTCGTCACGCTGCGTCATCCTCCGTGCCGGACCCCGGAGCACTGCACTCGAAGACCTTGTCACCGTGCGCGATTGCGGCATTCACTCCGTCGGTGAAGCGGGACACCCACCGGCCCTCGGAGGCGATCGACAAGTAGGCGCAGACGTACGAGAAGGGGAACGGATTCGCCTGCAGTCTCGAGGCGACCTCGTCCCACCGGTCACCGTCGAAAGCGAGTGTCGCGTCATGAAGTTCGTGAAGATCGGCGAGCCTCTCCGTCAGGGACGAGTGGAACATGACCAGCTCAGGCGCGAGGTCCGCGAGATCGTTGTCACGGGCTCCTGCCTTCGCCGCGGCGTTCAGGATGTCGATGGCGGGTTGCAGCGAATCCATGTAGGTGTCCATCTCATGGATCAGGGGTGAGACTTCCGCGCGGTAGGCCCTCGAATGATCCGGTGAGTAGGCGAACCGCGTCATGGAGGTGTACGCGTCGGTGAACTTTTCCTCGAGGTCGTAGAAACGAACCGGCAGGTCGGCGAGCCTGAACGTGGCCCACTCCTGGGCGGCGTAGCTGGTGGGGTCTGCGGGGACGGTCGTGGACGTCTCCACCACCCCGGTCTCGGCGGCTGCGCTCCCGCCACCACAAGCTGCAAGGGCCCACACCATGGCGACCAGGACCGCAACCAACGACTTCTTCATCTCAATCCCCTTTGGGTCATATGTACCCCTATTTGGGGTGCGCGCTTCTGACGTCAGTGGGCTGCGATTGGTTCCCGGCATTCCGGGAATCTCCACTAAGTTCGGGAACGGCGAAAGGAGCCGACATGAAGGTGGTCGTGAACTTCGACGTGTGTGCGTCGACGGGGGCGTGCACCCAGATCGCACCCGAGGTCTTCGAGGTCCGCAGCGACGGCTACCTCTACGTCCTCCAGGAGAACCCCGAGGGACCGAACGCTGCCCTCGCCCAGCAGGCTGCGGACATGTGCCCCACCGCAGCCATCACGATCGAAGAGTGACTGCACGTTGAGTTTCAACTCGTTGCTGCAGGACCGCTGGCGCGAAGCGAACTCGCTCCTGTGCGTGGGTCTCGACCCCGACCCGGACAGGCTGCCCGCGGCGGTGCGCAACCAGCCCGCGTCGATTGCCAAGTTCTGCGTGGACATTGTCGACGCCACGGCAGAGTTTGCCTGTGCCTTCAAGCCGCAGATCGCCTACTTCGCGGCAGCCGGCGCGGAACAGCAACTGGAGGCCGTGTGCGAGCACATCCGCTCGCACCACCCCACCGTGCCGATCATCCTCGATGCGAAACGCGGCGACATCGGCGACACGGCCAGGATGTACGCGCGCGAAGCCTTCGACAGGTACGGCGCACACGCGGTGACCGTGAACCCCTACATGGGCGGCGACACACTGGCGCCCTACCAGGAGTTCGACGGCAAGGCCATCGTGGTCCTCTGCCGCACCTCGAACCCGGGCAGTGGCGAGTTCCAGTCGCGGATGATCGACGGCGAACCCCTGTACAAGCACGTGGCACGGCGCGCTGTCGATGAATGGTCGAAGCGCGGCGAGGTGGCCCTCGTTGTGGGCGCCACCTACCCCGCCGAGCTCGCCGAGGTGCGCGCGATCGTCGGAGACATGCCGTTGCTGGTGCCCGGTGTCGGAGCCCAGGGTGGCGACCCTGCCGAGGTGGTCAACAACGGTGCGGATTCGGGGCGCGCCGGGCTTGGTGGTCGGCAGCGGCTAGCGCGCGGGATTCTCACCGCCGTCCCGGATGATCCACTTGCTGTTTCCGGAGATTCGGCTACGAGCGACCCGCCGGGCGCCGAGGGTGCGGTAAAAGTTCTCCAGGCGGTCATGTCCGCTCGCGACCGTGAACACCATTGTCGTTCCCGCCCGGGACATCTCGCGATGCACGGCCAGAAGAGCAGAAGCCGTTCGGAGCGGGTCGGACATTGGCGACGTCAACAGGTCCATCACCAACACGACATCCCCGGATTGGCCCGACGACCCGAGAACCAGCCGACGGAACCGACGAGGCACGACGAACAGGCCGAGCACGACATCGCCGCTTGAGTGATGAAGTCCGAGCATCGTGCGCACTCTCACGGCCGAGACCTTCCGGAGGCCGTACCCGCGTTCGCGGGCCAGTCTGGCGGGATGCCCGGACCTGCGCTTCACGGGTGCGGTCCGCGGGTTGATTATCATGAGTCTTCACACCACCGACAGGGGAATTCGCAAATGTTTGGTCTCATGAGGAAACCTTGCCGCGTCCACCAGCCCGAACTGGCCGACGAATGGATGAAGTATATGTGCGGCGCGTGCCTGGCCATCGGGGACCTCTCCAGCACCGCGTACCGGGCAACGTTGAACACCGACGCGGTCTTCCTTGCGGCGTTCGTCGATTCACTCTCGGGCAACGACAGCGACTCCACGATCGCCGGCAGGTGCGCACTGCGCGGCTTCCGTCAGGCCACGGTGACCACATCGGGCTCGAATGCCTCCCAGGTCGGTGCCTTCGTCAGCCTTCTCCTCGCCTCGACAAAGGTTGCCGACGACATGGCTGACGGCGACAAGTCGTACACGCGCATGCCGTTCATCACGTCGATCCTGGCGCGGGCACAGCAGTCGGTCGCCGTTCACCCGCTTGTCGGGCTGCTTGACACCGACGCACTGCAGGCCCTGATCAGCGCGGAAACCGATGCATCCCGGCGGGGTGACCATGCAGCAGTCGTGTCATCGATCGAGGCCGCGTACGGCATGGTCTTTTCGTGGGCCGCCGCCGTTGCCGAACGACCTGAGGTCGCAACCCACGCGATGAAACTGGGGGCTTCCATCGGAAGGCTCGCCATTCATCTCGATTCGTACCAGGACAGGCAGAAGGACGCCCGCAACGGGATGCTCAACATGTTCGACGGGATGACGGACGAACAGAGTGCGAACAAGATGCTCGAGGTCGTGAACGAGACCACGGTGACCTCCCGCCAGGCTCTGTCAGACCTCGACCTCGGGCACAGCCTCCTTCTTGGTTCCGTCATCGAGCAAACCGCGAATTTCGCCCGTGAGACCGTGGCCAACAACGGCAAGGCCCCGTCGGCCCGCAAGCGTCACCTCCGGCACCGCAGCGAGTTCGCCCGTGCGGCCACGGCAGGAAAGAACAGGATCCTGGTGTCGGCGAGCATCGCGCCGATCCTGGCGAGCGTGGGCTGCGGCTGCGACGTCTGCGATTGCTGCTGCTGCTGAACCCGCAGCAATCAGCGACAACTCAGTACGGGAGCGTGTAGGTGTTCTCGAGTTCGTCCTGCACGACCGTCGCCAGATGGTCGGAGGTGTCGATGACGAGTTCCTCGTCCAGCACGCGCGTGCGGAATGTCCAGCCCTCGGGCAGGTTCAGGCGTGACCCCAGACCGGACAACGTCGCCTCGGTCAGGGTCTTGTCGACACCCACGCAATAGGCCTGCATCACGAAGTTGCGTCCTTCCGTGTCGATGAGTTCGTAGACGGTCTTCCCGGCGTCCCAGAAGAACACGGCGCCGCGGTTCACGTTGCGCACCATGTAGGGCACGCCGGCGGGCTCCTTGCCGAGCGGGATGGTGGCGATGCGGCGCATCATGATGCCCCCGAACTCGCGCATCACCGGCTCGATCGTGACCGTCTTCGAGCCGAGGCCGTCGAGCACCCAGTAGCGGGGCCCGTTCAGTTTCACGAACAGCGCGCCGAGGTCCTTCGCGATCTCGGTCGCGTCGAGCTTGTCCCACAGGTCCTGCGGGCAGTCGTTGATCATCTGCGTGCCGTAGACCTCGCCCTCGAGCTCGTCGTTGCGGGCGAAGATGCCGAGCACCTCGCCGTAGCGCACACCGCGCATGTCGGAGATGAGTCGCTGCTGTCGTTCCTGGGCCATGACGAAACGATAAACCCACGGGTGCCGGGACGAGCGAACACGCCGTGTTCGGGGGTGTGTCAACCCCGCAGGGCGATGACCTCGATGATGCCGGGGGCGGCGCGCAGTTCGTTCTGCACGTCCTCGGTGACCTCGGCCGTGGGGGCAATCACCATCAGTGCCGTGCCGGGGGTGAGCGCACGGCCCACGTCCATGTCGGCGATGTTCACGTTGTGGTTGCCGAGAAGCGTGCCGACAAGACCGATCACGCCGGGGCGGTCGTCGTTGCGCACCACCAGCATGTGGTCGCTCGGCGGCACATCGGTGATGTGGTCGTCCACCAGCACGATGCGTGCCTGGCGGCGCTGGCCGACGAGGGTGGCTGCGATGCTGTGCGTGCCGGCGCGGAGAGTGACGAGGTTGACGTAGTCGCTGTTGCCGGCGCCGGCCACCTTGGTCTCTTTCACCTTCACGCCGAGTTTCTCGGCAATCTGCGGGGCATTCACGTAGGTGACCTGCTCGTCCACGCGGCCGCCGAAGAACCCCTTCATGGCGCTGAGTGTCAGCAGGCTGGTGTCGTACGCGCCGATCTCGCCGGTGGCGATGATCTCCAGCTCCGAGATGTCGGCGGCCGCGGCAGACGCGAACAGCGAACCGAGGCGCTCGGCAAGAGGCAGGTACGGCTTGATCGTCTCGTTCGCGTCGGCGGCGGAGATGTTCACCGCATAGGGAACGAAATCCCCGGCCAGCGCGAGGTTGATCTGGTCGGCGATGTGGTCGCCGGCGCGGTCCTGGGCCTCGGTGGTGCTGGCACCGAGGTGCGGCGTGACGACGATGCCGTCGATGCCGAACAACGGCGAGTCGGTCATCGGCTCCTTCGAGAAGACGTCGAGCGCCGCCCCCGCGATCACGCCGTTCTTCACGGCATCGGCCAGGTCTGCCTCGTCGACGATCCCGCCGCGCGCGACGTTGATGATGCGCAAGGAGTCCTTCGCACGCTTCATGGCGTCGGCGTCGATGAGACCGATGGTCTCCTTGGTCTTCGGCAGGTGGATGGTGAGGAAGTCGGACTTCTCGATGAGCGTGTCCAGGTCGACGAGCTCGATGTTCATCGCCTTCGCCCGCTCCTCGCTGACGAACGGGTCGTACGCCATGATCCGCATGCCGAACGCAGCGGCGCGCTGGGCAACGAGCTTGCCGATGCGGCCGAGTCCGGCGACGCCGAGGACCTTGTCGAACAGCTCGACGCCCTCCCACTTGCTGCGTTCCCAGCGCCCCTGCACGAGAGCCGCGTGCGCCTGGGGTACGTTTCGTGCGACGGCGAGCAGCATGGCCATGGTGTGCTCGGCGGCCGACACGATGTTCGACTCCGGCGCGTTCGCGACCATCACACCGCGGCGTGTGGCCGCCTCGATGTCCACGTTGTCGAGACCGACACCGGCGCGCCCCACGACCACCAGGTCGGTGCCTGCGGCGAGGAGCGCATCATCGACGTCGGTTGCGGAGCGGACGACGAGCGCGTGGGCGCCCTTGATGGCCTCACGGAGCTGCTCTGGCGACAGGCCGACCCGGACGTCCACGTCGTGGCCGGCGGCGCGCATCTTGGCGAGGCCGCTCTCGGCGAGTTCTTCGGACACCAGAATTCGGGGCATTGGAAGATTCTCGCCGCTTTGGGCGTAGATTCCACAGTGCTTTACAGACTGTTAACGCACAGACCCCCGCTCATGTCACACCTCTTTCTCTCCGACGAATGGATCATCGCCGCGCGCGGCATACGCGAGCGCCACGAGGCCAACATCCCCTCCATCCCCACCACCATCCGCATCAACGTGGTCGCGGTCGGGGTGCCGTTCGGCGAGGGCACGGTGCGCGCCCACATCGACACGACCGACGGCGGCCTCAGCATGGATCTCGGCTCCCTCGAGAACCCCGATGTCACCGTCACCACCGACTACGAGACCGCTCGCCAGTTGTTCGTCGAGCAGGACCCCGCCACCACCATGCAGGCGTTCATGGGCGGCAAGATCAAGGTCGAGGGCGACATCACGAAGGTGATGGCCCTGCAGATGTCGATGCCGCAGGACGACCGCGCACTGGTCGTGGCGGCAGAGATCAAGGCAATCACCGCCTAGGCGGTGACCATGCTCCGGTCGGTGCTCGTCAACCTCACCGACAGCACGATCGCAAAGACCGCCGTGACGGCACCCGCAAAGAGCGCGTACGCGTAGCTCTCCACCACACCGCTGCCGGAGAAGATTTCGTGCAGGGAGATCATCACGGTGGAACCGAGGACGGCGCCCATCTGGCTGAGCAACTGCTGCATGGCGCCGGCGACGCCGATCTGGTCCTCGGGGGCCGAGTTCGACACGAGCGCCCCGAGCGCCGGACCGGATATGCCGGTGCCGATGCCCGAGAGAGAGAGGCCGATGACGATGAGGAGCTCGCTCGACCCACCGCGCACGGAGCCGAGGACGACCATCGAGATGACCACAAGGAACGCCCCGAACATCGATGACACGCGCTCCCCCACGCGCATCGTGAAGAAGCTGCCCAGTGGTGCCGTGATGCTGAAGGAGAGCGGCCGCGCAATGACGAGCAGGCCGATGTGCGCCGCCGTCATGCCGAGACCGTTCTCCAGCATCTGCGGGACCACGATGAACCCGCCCATGTAGGCGAAGTTCGTCAGTGACTGGATGACCATCGGCAGCATGAGGTTGCGGTTGCCGAGCCACTCGAGCGGCATGAGCGGTGCCTCAGCCACCTTCTCGATGCGGAAGAACATCACGAGCGACGCGATTGCACACAGTGCCGTGCCGACGATCAGCGGCGAGGTCCAGCCCCACGCGTGACCACGGTTGATGGCGAGGAGCAACAACGTGGCACCGAGACCGAGCGTGACCGAGCCGCGCACGTCGAACTTCACGTTCTTCATTCGTGCCGTCTGCGGCAGGAGGCGCCACGCCACGAGTGACGCGCCCAGGAGCAACGGAGTCTGGATGATGAAGATCATCCGCCAGCCGATCGAGTCGACGAGAGGCCCGCCGAGAACGACGCCCAGCACCGGCGCACCGGCCGTGGTGAAACTCCACAGGCCCATCGGCCTGACACGCTCCTCCGGCTCGAACAGGCGGTTGACGTACGCCATTGCCGCCGGTCCCGTCGCGGATCCCGCGACCGCGGACAACAACCGGAACACGACCATGCTCATGGCGTTCCAGGCGAACACGGTGGCCCCCGCGAAGACACCGGCAAAGAACAGACCGAACACATAGACCCTCTTGTGGCCGTACAGGTCACCGATCTTGCCGTAGGCCGGGCCGACGACACCGAAGGCGAGCATCGGACCCGTGATCGACCAGTTCAGGGTGTTCACGGACGAGTGAAGGTCGTTCGCGATCGTCTGGAGCGACACCACCAGCACCGTGATGGTGCTGCTGGTGGTGAACAGGCCCGCGAGCACCACGAGGAGCGTCGCCCACTTGCGCGTCAGCCCGATCTTCCGCGCCACCTTGCGCGGGAACATCATCGTCCACGGAACGACCGACACTTCCTCCACGCCGGCGTTCTCGACGGCAATGGTCTCGCGGCCGTGCCGGGTGAGCTCTTCTTCGTTGTGGCGGGGGTTCATGGGGCGATTACCGAGGGTAATGCCCTACTTGTTCACCTCACGAGCCATTGCGTTCAGTGCGTCTGTGAGTTTCGCCACTTCCCAACGGTCGTTCTGCTCGACGGTCTCTGCCCGCTCCCACGACTTGATGCGCGTCACCTCGCCGGCGCGCACGAAGAACGTCTCGCCGGTGAACTCGCACTTCGCCGACGACAGGTACGCAACCAACGGTGAGATGTTCGCGGGGTCCCATTCGTCGAACTGGGCCTTGTTCTCCGGCTCGGCGATGCGGTCACCGAGACCGGGCGTCGCCATGGTGAGGCGGGTGCGTGCCGCGGGAGCGATCGAGTTGCTCTTCACGTTGTAGCGGGAGAGCTCCTTCGCGAGGATCTGCGAGAACGTGGCGATGCCCGTCTTCGCCGCGCCGTAGTTCGACTGCCCGGGATTGGCGAACAGGCCGGACGTGGATGACGTGTGCACGATGTTGCGCGGCTTCGTGACGCCCGCCTTGTGCTGCTCGCGCCAGTACGCGGCGGCCCAGCGTGACGGAGCGAAGTGGCCCTTCAGGTGCACCTGTATGACCGCATCCCACTCGGCTTCCGTCATGTTGACGAGCACACGGTCGCGCAGGATGCCCGCGTTGTTCACGAGGATGTCGAGGTCGCCGAACGTCTCGACGGCCATGTTGACCATTCGCTGGGCGCCTTCCCAGTCCGCGACGTTGTCGTAGTTGGCGATCGCCTCGCCGCCCATCGCCTTGATTTCGTTCACGACCTCCTGCGCCGGCGTCGCGTCGGTGCCGGTGCCGTCGTTGGCGCCACCGAGGTCGTTGACCACGACCTTTGCGCCCTCCGCAGCGAACAGAAGTGCGTGCTCGCGTCCGATGCCTCGTCCTGCGCCCGTGATGATCGCGACGCGTCCCTGCAATTCCCCCATGGCCCCTCCCGGGTGTTCAAGTGCCTGGTGCGAGATTAGGGGAAGGTGAGGTCGACGGTCTTACCGACGATGACACGCTCGAAGTTCTTGACCTTCTTGCCGTCGATGCTCGCCTCGCGCAGGCCGCGCTTGGTGTTGCCGGTGACCTTGCCGATGACCATGCCGTACTTCTCCAGGCGTTCCTTCACCGTGGCGAGGTCCTTGCCGTAGATCGAGGGGATGAGCGTCCGCTGCTGGCCGGCCGAGATGTTCACGGTGACGGTGCCGCCCTTCGCCAGCTTCTCGCCCGCTGCGGGAACCTGTGACGCGACCTGGTCCGCCGGGATCTCCGGGTGCGGCTTCTTCTCGCCCTCGACGATGAGCAGACCCATGTCGGTGAGTTTCTTCGTCGCATCGGCGAGTGTCATCTTCGTGAGGTCCGGCACGTCGCGCAGGGCGGGACCGGTGGAGATGTTGATGGCGACCGTCGTTCCCTTCACCACGGAATCACCGGTCTTCAGCGCGGCCTGGTCCGGCACCGACCACGAGATGACCGTGCCGGCGGGAACCGTCTCGTCTGGGACCTCGACGGGTGATGCCTGCAGCCCGAGTTCGGACAGCTTCGCCTTTGCCGCGTCACCGGTGAGCCCCGTGAGCTCCGTCAGGACGGACAGGGTGGGGCCCTCGCTGATGACGAGCGTCAGGGTGTCGCGCTTCGCGACGTTCGCGCCGAGCACAGGGTCCGTCGAGATGACCTGACCGGCCTGCACCGTGTCGCTGCGTTCCTTCTTGATCTGGATTCCCCACCCGAACTTCGACACCTGGTTGCGCGCCTCTGCCTCGGACAGTCCCGTCAACTGCGGCACGGGGTTCTTCGGGTTGAGAACGGTGTAGTAGGCGGCCGTTCCGCCACCACCGACGAGG
>JBEGJV010000013.1:0-2378 GCA_041184385.1 Actinomycetota bacterium | reverse complement strand
GTCTGCCCCATCGACGCTTCCGCGGCCGGGGAGCCGGTTCCGTGGGGTCCTCCGCGGAGAGTTTGTGCAGCTGCTCGATGTCGATCGCGGTCGGACCCGTCTCGTCACCACCGATGGTGAGCGGCGCCGGCTGGATGTCCACCGGTCGCGCGGTGCCGCGCGGCGCGGTGATGTCGACCTCGCCGATGTTCGGGGTGGTGCGGATGAGGATCGGTTCGTTCTTCGCCGTGTTCTCGATCGGCGGCATGTCCTCGATGCTCGGTCGCACGGTGGGCTTCGACGGGTCGGTTGCTGCGACCTCTTCGTCGAACAACCCGGTGCCCACGACGTCGATGGGGGTCGGGCGCGGAAGCTTCTCTGCTGCAGCGACGAGTGCCTGGCCGAGCTCGCGGGCGGTGAAGCGTTCACCGGCAGTCGGTCGACCGGCGCGTTCGAGGACCTGTGCGAGCGCACCGAAGTCAGCGCTGACGGGGAGGAGCTTGTCGACCCGGTTGGCGAACGCCGCGGCAACGGTGTCGGCGTTGAACGGGACCTCCCCGGTCATCGCCTCGACAAGGACGAGCGCGAGCCCGTAGATGTCGGAGGACCCGGTTCGCTGGCTGCCCTCGGACAGTTCCGGGGCCGAGTACCGGGCCTGGTCGAGGTTCAGGCTGTCCACCGGGCGCAGGGGCGCCCCGAAGCCCACCAGGCGGACCCTGCGGTCCAGTCCGAAGACCAGCCGGCTCGGGCGGATGTCCCCGTGGACGATCCCCTGCTTGGCCGCGGCGTCAAGGGCCCGGCACACGTCGATACCCACGATCAGGGCCTGGCTGGGGGTCAGGCGACGGCCGCGGTCGAGGAACTCCCGCAGGGAGCCCCCGGCGAGGCGTTCGGCCACCGTGAACACGTACCGCTCGCCATCGAGGGTGGCGTCTCCGTGGTCATAGATCGTCTCGATGCAGGGGTGACTCAGGCTCTCTGCCAGTTCGCACTGGGCCTCGAAGGCGGCAAAGGCGTCCGAGGAGGTCGTGGAACCGAGCAGCGGGTCAACCAGGCGGGACAGCGGGGCGATCCTGACGGACACGAGGTTCGTCGAGGAGAGGTCCGTGGCGTCGAACTGCATCGCGCCGGCGTTCGCAAGTGTCGCCTCGGAGCGGAGCGCATCGAGGAGGTACCGGCCTGCAAGGACCGTTCCGGGCATGTTCGCTGGGTCTCGCATGACCCGAAAGAACCTACAAGGTTCCCCGAATCGGGGTGCGAGCAGCCCCGAAAACGGCGAGAATGGCGGGGTGAAACGCCCCATAAATCGCCAAAATCTCATCGTTTCGGTGGGTATCGCCGTCGGATTGGTGCTGATCGGCATGGGGCTCTCCGGGGGCACCACAGGCCGCGAGGCACAGAAACTGCCCGCGGCCATCGAGGACATCAACCCCGGCCCCGGTGACGAGGTGCTGCGCCAGAGCCAGGTCTTCGTCGACTTCATCGACGGTTACGAGGCGACCCTCATGATCGACGGGATCGAACTGCCCGTCACGCGACTGGACGAACTGACGTCGAACGGCGCCACCCCGAGGCCGGGGGCACAGGTGGACATCCCGCCCACCGCCATCTACGACCCGGGCAACTACACGATCAGTTTCGTTCCCCAGGACGGTGCCCCGATCACGGAATTCGCACAGGGCGTCCACAAGGCAACGGTGACCTACTGGAAGGTCATCGACGGGAAGGACAAGGCGAAGTCCTTCAGCTGGGAGTTCGAGGCCAACTAGGCCGGCAGTTCGCCCGTGGCGAGCAGGGCCTCGAACCCAGCTTCATCAAGGACGGGGATCCCCAGTTGCTCGGCCTTCGTGAGCTTGCTGGCACCGGGTTCCGCACCGGTGACGACGGCGAACGTCTTCGCGCTGACGCTGCCGGGGCTCTTGCCGCCGCGGGACTTGATGGCCTGCTCGGCCTCCTCGCGCGAGTAGTTGGCGAGGGTCCCCGTGACGACCACGGCCTTGCCGACGAGATTCTGCGGGGCGTCGCTCACGACGACTCGCCCGAAGTCGACGCCCGCCGCGCGCATCTTCTCGATGATCGACTTGTTCTCGTCGACAGCGAACCACGAAGTGATCGACGCCGCTATGACGGCACCGACACCGTCCACTGCGGACAGTTCCTCGACGCTCGCGGAGGCGATCGCATCGAGCGTGCCGAAATGCGCGGCGAGCGCCTCGCTTGCCGCAGGGCCGAGATGCTTCACGCCGAGCGCCGTGAGGATCTTCGGCAACGGACGTGACTTCGACTTCTCGATTCCGTCAATGAGATTCTGCGCGCCCTTCTCGGCAAACCCGTCGAGCGTCAGCAGTTGTTCGACAGTCAGCGAGTAGAGATCACCGGCGTCTGCGACGAGCCCCGCA
>JBEGJV010000012.1:0-21047 GCA_041184385.1 Actinomycetota bacterium | reverse complement strand
CACAAGGGGACCGTCGGCAAGGTCGTGCTGGGGGAGCTGCACGTTCTCGACGACGACATGAATCCTTCGCCGAAGGGAGAGCCCGGCACCCTGTGGTTCTCATCCGGTGCGGCATTCACGTACTTCAACGACACGGAGAAGACGAAGGAGTCGACGTCGGCGGACGGGAAACTCACCACTGTCGGCGACGTCGGTTACCTGGACGACGACGGCTACCTGTTCCTCACGGACCGAGCGACGTTCATGATCATCTCCGGTGGGGTGAACATCTACCCGCAGGAGTGCGAGAACCTGCTCATCACCCACCCGAAGGTCGCCGATGCCGCCGTCTTCGGGGTTCCGAACGAGGATCTCGGCGAGGAAGTGAAGGCAGTGGTCCAGTTGATGCCGGGGGTCCCCGCCGGGCCGGAGACCGAGCGCGAATTGATCGAGTTCTGTTCCGCCAACCTGTCGCGCCAGAAGGTGCCCCGCTCCATCGATTTCGAGGCCGAACTGCCGCGACTGCCGACCGGCAAGCTCTACAAGAAGCCGTTGCGCGAGAGGTACTGGGCGGACAAGAAGTCACGCATCCTCTGACCCCTCACATAGCCTGACGCGATGGCTCGAGTCGTGTTTGTCGGTGCGGGGAGCACCGTGTTCGCCCGCAACCTGATGGGGGACATCCTCAGCTGGCCCGAACTGGCGTCGTCCACGATTGTTCTCCACGACATCGACGAGACGCGACTGCGCACCTCCGAGATCGTCGGTCGCAAGATCGTCGACACACTCGGCGTGCCGGCAACCATCGAGGCCACCACGGACCGCCGCCGCGCGCTCACGGGTGCCGACTACGTCATCACCATGTTCCAGGTCGGCGGGTACAGGCCGTCGACGGTGATCGACTTCGAGATCCCGAAGAAGTTCGGCCTGGAGCAGACGATCGCGGACACGCTCGGCATCGGGGGCATCATGCGTGGCCTGCGGACGATCCCTGTGCTGCTCGATGTCTGCCGCGACATGGAGGAGCTCTGCCCCGGGGCCGTGCTCCTGAACTACGTGAACCCGATGAGCATGCTCGTCTGGGCGGTGTCGCGCGCGTCGTCCATCAAGTCGATCGGTCTCTGCCACAGCGTGCAGCACACCGCCCACCAGCTGGCGGGGGACCTCGGCATCGACCCTGGTTCGGTGGACTACACGTGCGCGGGCATCAACCACATGGCCTTTTACCTGCGGTTCGAGCAGCGCACCCCGAGCGGCATGGTGGACCTCTACCCGGCGATCGCGGAGCGCGCGACCACGATGCCTGCCCCGATGCGCGGTGACGAGGAGCGCAGCGACGGAGGGTTCGAGGGGCTGTCGGATGCCGTGCGGTACGAGATGTTCAAGAGGCTCGGGTACTTCGTCACCGAGTCAAGCGAGCACTTCAGCGAGTACGTGCCGTGGTTCATCAAGCGTGACAGACCCGACCTGCTCGACGAGTTCGGTATCCCGTTGGACGAGTACCCGCGCAGGTGCGAGCGCCAGATCGAGGGGTGGGAGCAGTTGCGGGCGCGACTGGAGAACCCCGACGGGAAACTGCGCGTCGTGCAGAGCATGGAGTACGGCAGCGGCATCATCCACTCGCTCGAGACCGGTGTCGAGCGAGTCGTGTACGGCAACGTCCCGAACAACGGGCTGATCAGCAACCTCCCGGCGGGCTGCGCCGTGGAGGTCCCGTGCCTGGTCGATGCTCGGGGCATCACACCGCAGGTCATCGGCGAACTGCCGCCGCACCTCGCCGCACTGATGCAGACGAACATCAACGTCCAGTCACTCACCGTGGAGGCATCCCTCACGGGGAGGCGCGACCACGTGTACCACGCTGCGATGCTGGATCCCCACACCGCAGCCGAACTGAGCCTGGACCAGATCTGGTCCCTTGTTGACGAATTGCTCGAGGCCCACCGGGGAATGATCCCCGAATCCTTGTTCCCATGAGCGTGGTGCACCGTGGGGAATCCCGACCGAATAGATTTCATGCCATGAATGGTCGGTGGAAACTCGTCGGGGTCGTCATGGCGACGATCGCTGCCTCGCTCACCACCCAGACCGCGTCCGCGGCATCCACTGTGCCGCCCGTGCGGGTCACGCTCCACCGTCTTGCCTCGAGCGACGGTCGCTACGAGGCCTCGAACCGGCCGGAGTGGGTGGCCGACACCGGGGACCGTCTGATCACCGTCACGAACTCCGACGGTCTCGACGTGCAGTCGGGATCGCGTGTCGACATGCCTTCGTCCTCGGTCGTGCGGGCATCGAGCCTCGATCCGTCGTCACTGCAGCGCGGCGTCACCGTTCCGGGCGTTCGCAAGCAGGGAGTCCTGCCGACGCGCCGCCTCACTGTCGTTCCGTTGCAATGGACCGGTGCAACGTGGAAGTCGACCGACCGAACGAACGTGGATGCGATCATCGCCGAGCTGGTGCCGTGGTGGAACGCAATGTCGGCACGGCAGGAGACGCTGGCCGTCAAGGTGACCGACGTTCTTGACGTCTCAAAGGATGTCGCGGCAGGTACGTGCGACATCCAGGGGATGGCCAATGCCGCGCGTGACATGCTCGATGCCAAGGGGCTCGATGCCACCACCGACAACCTGATGATGACGTTCACGCCGGACACGAAGGAGTGCGGGTTCGCCGGCCTCGGCGAAGTGGGCGGCACCACGACCTGGACCTACGCGGGCGTCGGGTATTCGGGCGTGTGGGCCCACGAACTGGGACACAACCTGGGGTTCCCCCACGCCAACTCGTGCAACGCCGGCGTGACGCTCACCTACATGGCCACCTGCACCGATGTGGAGTACGGAAACAACGCCGACGTGATGGGGTCGAGCAACCTCTCCTCGTTCTTCTCGCCGACTTTCCTCGCCCAGGCCGGCTTCCTCCCGGTGGCCAACCTGAGGGTGTGGGCAGGAACGTCCACCACCTACACGATCCAGCGTGCCGACCGTGCCGAGCTCGGTGTCACGGCCGTGCGCATCCCGGCCACCGACGCGGCGGCCGGCGACAACACGTTCTGGCTGCAGTACAACCCGCAACGAATCGGCGCGGTGGGCCAGTCGGCGACCCCGACGAACGGGGGCATCGCGATCACCATGGAGCCCTCGGAGTCATTCGCCGCGAACGTGATCGCCGCCGACGGGGTCATCGGGCTCGCGAACAGCACCGCGTACATCTGCGACCTCACGCCCTCCACCGGTGACCTCACCGTGCGCGACACCACCACCGACCCCCGGCTCGCGGTGGGTCGTTCGTGGACCGACCCCCGTGACCGGTTCACCGTCACGCTCGTCTCGGCGGACGGCACATCGGCCGTGGTGCGGGTGGACCCCGTTGCCGCACCGTCGGTGTGGGCGTACAACACTGTGACCGCAACACCCGATGCATCTGGCCTGACGAACATGACCGTCTCATGGACACCGAACCTCACGAACATCGGGTCGCACGAACCCACGCGGTGGTCCGTCGACACCCCGGAGGACCCCACCAAGTCATGCGCAACGAGCATCTTCGAGTTCACGTGCGTGCTGACGGGGGTGAACAGGTCGTCCACCTACACGCCGCGGGTGTACGGGACGAACGGCACCGTCAAGTCAGTGGCATCCACTGCCGGGTCGACAGCAGTGCCCGTCAGCCCACCGACCTTCTCGGTCGCATTCACCTCGACGGACACCACCCTCACCGCCGCGGTCACCGTCGGCGACGGCGGAGCAGCGGTGACGGGAACCCCCACCATCGAGGTGGCCGGACAGCCACCGTGCGCTCTGGTCGCCAACGCCACCACGACGTGCACGTTCGTGGGTCTGCCGCGGCGCGCCTCCAACGTGCTCGTTGCGAAGGGCACGAACGCCGCCGGCACCCGCGAGAAGATTTTCACCGGGGCCACGCTCGCCGGTGTTCCTGAGACCCCGGACCTCGATGGCAAGCTCGTCGGTGCCGATCTCGTGATGACGGTTGCGCCGTCGTCCATGGACGAGTCGAACGTGGACTACTACTACGTGCAGTGCAGCGTCGGCAACAAGCCGTGGTCGAAGCTGCAGCCGGCCGACCTCGAGCACAACGTGAAGGGGACGTTCCGTGTCCCCGCCGTCAAGGGGAAGGCGACGTGGTGCTACGCGGCCCTCGTGTCGATGGGCACCACCAAGCAGTTCACCAGCGACTTCGGTTCCGTCAAGGTCGACGCCAAGGGCAAGGTCGTTGCCGGGAAGCTGTCGCTCAGCGCCCTCGCGGACGACGCACAGAAGGGCCTGGTCGGGGTGAAGTGGAGCGTGAAGGACTCGCTCGGCAAGAACATCACGGTGAACGTGTCATCGTCCAAGAAGTCGTGTGCGAAGAAATCCGCCCTCTCGTGCATCATCGCGGGACTGCCGTCGGGTTCTCAGATCGTCCTGCGCATCACGGCCCGGGGACAGTCCGGTTCCCGTTCGATCTGGAAGACGGTGACGGTGAAATGAAGTCAACCCGGAGAATCCTCGCCGTGGTGCTGATGACGGTGTCGATTGCCGCGTGCGGCAAGAAGGAAGCGGTGCCGACCACAACGACGGCGCCGGCCACGACCACCACGTCAACGACCACCACGTCAACAACCACCTCAACGACGATCCCGGTGGCGCCGTTGCCGACGGATGTCGAGCTCACGGTGCCCTCCACCGTTCCTGCGTCGCGCAAGACCGGGAACGGCCCCTGCGTGGACCCGGAAGGGTCCCAGTACTGCGTGTGGGGGACCCAACCCGTCCAGTTGACCGTCAACAACAGCCGCAAGGTCACCATGAACACGGGCGCCCGCCAGGGTTTCACCGCGGTGGAGAAGAAGATGTCGACGGTCGAATTGCTCCTCGAGAGCACGTCCATCGGGGCGCTGGTGCCCGCCACCGAGACGACGGCGTCGAACGACGTCTGCGTGCGCGTGACCCTGATGACCGAGCTCGGTCTCCCGATCGCCACCACCGGGTTGGTGACGGCGTCGTCGAAAGGCATCAGGCAGCAGTTGACGGTGCCACTGGCAAGCGCGTTGGTTCCCGGCGCGTTGCACAAGATCCAGATCGAGAAGGGCCCGGCGTGCTGGTTGCGCGACCTGTCCACCTACGTGGCGATGTCGTCGGACTACAAGTACCCGCGCAAGTACGGCCGGATGTCGATCGACGGGAAGTCCAGTGACGGCTCCCTGTGGGCGCGCATCGACTGAATCAGACGTGCGGCATGACCTCTGCTGCGATGAGATCGAGGTGCTCGAGATCTGACAGGTCGAGGATCTGCAGGTAGACCCGGTCGGCGCCGGCGGCCGACCATGCGCGGAGCTTCTCGATGACCTCAGTTGGCGTTCCGCACGCACCGTTCTGCCTCAGTTCGTCCACCTCGCGACCGATCGCGGCGGCACGCCGCGCGATCTCCGCTTCGTCTCGACCGACGCACGCGACGAGGGCGCTCGAGTACACGAGGGAGCCGGGGTCCCGGTTGATTGCCTCGCACGCTCCGCGGACCCGGTCGCACTGTGCGGCGAAGCGCTCGATT
Organism: Actinomycetota bacterium; assembly: GCA_041184385.1. GTDB lineage: Bacteria > Actinomycetota > Acidimicrobiia > Acidimicrobiales > Ilumatobacteraceae > UBA2093. The sequence goes on along the minus strand of JBEGJV010000012.1, from coordinate 15,524 downwards.
GCCTGGAACGGCATGTTGAACTCGGCTGCGTAGCGGGCGGCGAGTGCGGGGGTCTTCTTCGGTCCGCCGCCGCCGATGATGATCGGCAACGGGGACTGGACCGGCTTCGGCAGTGCGGGCGAGTTCGCCACCTCGTAGTGCTTCCCGGCGAAGTCGAAGGTGCCGCCCACCGGCGTTCCCCACAGTCCGGTGACGATGGCGAGCTGCTCGGAGAGACGCTCGAAGCGTTCACCGAGCGGCGGGAAGGGGATGCCGTACGAACGGTGCTCGTCCAGGTACCAGCCAGCACCGAGACCGAGTTCCACGCGGCCGTTCGACATGGAGTCGACATTCGCGATGGAGATGGCGAGAACGCCGGGGTTGCGGAAGGTCGAGGAATTCACCAGCGTGCCGAGACGGATGGTGGATGTCTCGCGTGCGATCCCGGCAAGGGTGATCCACGCGTCCGACGGGCCCGGCATGCCGTCGAAGTGGGTGCCCATCCGTTGGTAGTGGTCGCTGCGGAAGAACGCATCGAACCCCAGCTTCTCGGCGCGTTGTGCCACCGCGAGGAGGTCGAAGTAGCTGGCGCCCTGCTGGGGCTCGGTAAAGATGCGAAGTTTCACGTGACGAACCTATCCTGCGTCCGCACCCGCGAAATAGTCGTCGAGAGCAGACACGAGGAACACGCCGAGTTGCGTGCCGCCGGTGCCGTTCAGGTGCACGCTGCGACCGTTGAACCAACCCTTGTGGCCCTTGGCATGGGTGTTCCACTCGAGAACCGTGACGTTCGGGTGATGTGACGCCTCCGCACGAAGTGAGTTGTTGAAGTCGCGGGCCTTTCTCGCCATGTTGCCGCCCTCGTAGTACGTCGCCCAGAAGACGGGGATGCCGCGCGAACGTGTCTCGGCGACGATCTTCCTCATCGCAGTCCGGATGGTGCCGTTGACCACGTCGTTGTAGCCGGTGCCGACGATGACCGCATCGATGTCCTCACCGCGGTGGTCAGCGAGACGTTGGAGCGCGCTCTTGCCACCTGATCCGGGGCAGCCGGCGGTCATCAACGTCTGGCACCCCCATGCCTCGTTCACCACGTCGTACCCATGCGTCCAGAACGGCTGCTGAGTGGCCGGTGCCCACCGGAACACACTGAAGACCGAGTCGCCGAGGATGAGCACCGAGTGGCGACCGGCTGCACCCGCGCGACCTGAGTGTGCTTGGGTGAACACAGGGGTGAGGGCGAGGAACAGCAGAATCGCCAGTGGTGCCCGGAGCCTCATTCGTCAATGTGTAGCGGAGAGATCCCCGTGTTGTTGCATCAAGAAGTCGGCGTGGGCGACCTGGAGTTGCTCGGGCAGCCGGGCGAGTTGACGGCCCGCGAGGGGCGGGACACGGGTCCGAACCGCGAACGTGGGACGTGGGTGGTTGCCGACGTGGCGCATCATCCCGAACATGATGAGACGGTCGAAGCCGCGTGAGAACGGGTTGGGCCGTCCGGCGTGGTACGCCAGCCCGATGGACCCTGCCATGGGGTGGAGGTCCACGACCGCACCCGTGGGATTCGCCCGGACCTCGTCACTGCACCGCCGCAGCAGCCACGTTGCCGTCGGCCCGAGGATGCCCAGCCAGAACCGCTCGACGTACTCGCTGCGCACGGGGTGGCCCGTTGCGTCAGACAATGCATCCGGCCAGGACACGAGGGTGATGAACCCGTCATCGGGTAGTGCAGTGGTGGTCGTCATGTGAGCCTTTCTGGATGTTGGTTGCGGCGGCGAATTGGTCTCGTCCCGTGAGTGGTCATGTGTGGGCGGCGGTTGAATATGGGTCAGATGCACGAGAACAACCTTCCGCAAGAATCCGTCGATGAAATCGGGGCCCTGTTGCGTGATTCCCGGCGTGTGGTGGTCTTCACCGGTGCCGGAATCTCGACAGATTCGGGCATCCCCGATTTCCGTGGCCCGCAGGGTCTGTGGACCAAGAACCCGCTTGCCGAGAAGACGTCGACACTCAGTTACTACCTGAACGACCCCGAGGTGCGGAAGGTCGCCTGGGCCGGTCGTGAGCGCACCTTTGACGGATCGAAGGAGCCCAACGCGGGTCACCACGCGATCGTTGACATCCAGAAGATGGGAAAGCTCTCGGTGGTCGTCACGCAGAACGTGGACGGACTGCACCAGGACTCCGGCATCGACGAGGACAAGGTCGTCGAGGTGCACGGAACGATCAAGTTCGGTCGCTGCTGGGAGTGCGACGACAGACGACCGATGGCGGAGTTCATCGCGCGCGTGCGCGCGGGTGACCCGGACCCGCACTGCGAACTGTGCGGGGGCATCGTGAAGAGCGACGCGATCCTCTTCGAGCAGGCACTGGTTCCCGAGGTCATCAACAGGGCGCTGCGCGAGGCGGCGGAATCTGACCTTCTGCTCGTTGTCGGCAGTTCTCTTTCCGTCTCGCCGGCGAACAACGTGGTGCCGCGCGCCAAGAATGCGGGGTCGAAGGTCGTCATCATCAACGGCCAGAACACGGAGATGGACCGATTCGCGGACATCCTCCTGCTCGGGTCCATCACGCCGGCCCTGCAGGGCATCGTCGCTGCCGCCAGCTGATTCCCGGCGAGCGAGGCAATTCCCGACCAACTCGGTAGGGTTTCGGTATGGCATCGTTCCGCGACCTTCTCAGCCAGGCCAAGGGCCAGATCACCGAGATCTCCACTGACGACGCGCAGAAGCGCATCGAGTCGGGCAACGTTCTCGTGCTCGACGTGCGCGAGCCCGACGAATTCGAACAGGGTGCTCTGCCGAACGTCCTGCACATCCCGCGCGGTCACCTCGAGGCGCAGATCGAGTCGCGCGCGACCGACCGGGACCAGGAGATCGTCGTCTACTGCGCCGGTGGCGTGCGCAGTGCATTCGCAGCGAAGACCCTCCAGGAGCTCGGTTACACGAACGTGCTGTCGATGGCCGGCGGGTTCGGCAAGTGGAAGGACGAGGGTCGCGCGTGGCGCCAGCCCGTCACGCTGACGCCCGACCAGCGCAACCGCTACCAGCGTCACCTGTTGCTGCCCGAGGTCGGTGTCGAGGGCCAGGCGAAGTTGCTCGAGAGCAAGGTGCTGATGCTCGGTGCGGGCGGCCTCGGTTCGCCCGCCGCGCTGTACCTGGCGGCCGCGGGTGTGGGCACCATCGGCATCGTCGACATGGACGACGTCGACGAGTCGAACCTGCAGCGACAGATCCTCCACAACCTCGACCGCATCGGCATGCGCAAGGTGGAGTCGGCACGCCAGACCATCGCGAAGCTGAATCCCGACGTGAAGGTGAACACCTACGACACGCGTCTCGATGCGTCGAACATCATGGACATCATCGCGGGCTACGACGTGATCGTGGATGGCGCCGACAACTTCCCCAGCCGGTACCTGCTGAACGACGCCAGCGTGAAGCTCGGTATCCCCGTCGTGCACGGCAGCATCTTCCGTTTCGAGGGCATGGTGTCGGTGTTCCACCCGCTGCGCGGGCCGACGTACCGCGACATGGTGCCCGAACCGCCGCCGGCCGAACTCGCGCCGTCGTGCGCAGAGGCGGGTGTGCTCGGCGTGCTTCCGGGGATCGTGGGTTCGATCCAGGCGCTCGAGACGCTCAAGATCCTGCTCGACCTCGGCGACTCGTTGATCGGGCGCATCCTGTCGGTCGACACCACCGAGATGTCGTTCCGGGTGTTCAAGCTTCGTGCCGACCCGTCGAACGTGGTCACGTACGAGAACCGTGACCGCATCGAGGTGCGCGACCTCGACGGTCTGTGCGCACCCTGGCTGAGCCACTGATCACACGGCCATCCCGGGACATCGCCACGCACTAGCGTTTCGGGCGTGACAGCCCCCATCGTGATCGTCGGAGCAGGATTCTCCGGCGCCGTCGTTGCCCGCCAGCTCGCCGAGGCGGGGATCTCCTCCACCGTGATCGACCAGCGGGACCACGTTGCCGGCAACGCCCACACGGAGCGGAACGCGAACGGGGTGATGGTCCACGTCTACGGCCCCCACATCTTCCACACCGCGTTCGAGAACGTCTGGGAGTACATCTGCCGTTTCGGTGACATGGTGCCGTACAACCACCGCGTGAAGGCCACCTACGCGGGGCGCGTGTACTCGCTGCCCGTGAACCTCCTCACGATCAACCAGTTCTTCGGCAAGACGCTGTCGCCAGTCGAGGCGGAAGAGTTCATCCGCGAGCAGGCGGATTCTTCGATCACCACGCCGGTCACGTTCGAGGACCAGGCCCTGAAGTTCGTCGGCCGCGACCTGTACGAGGCCTTCTTCAAGGGGTACACGCAGAAGCAGTGGGGACTGTCCCCGACGGAGCTCCCCGCATCGATCCTGGCGCGCCTGCCCGTGCGCTTCAACTACGAGGACAGCTACTTCAACCACCCGCACCAGGCCATCCCGCGTGACGGGTACACACCGATCGTGCAGAACATGCTCGACCACCCGTTGATCGAGGTGCAACTGGGAAGGGCCGTGACGGCCGACGACATCGCGGGCGCGGAGCACGTCTTCTGGTCCGGTCCGGTGGACGAGTACTTCAAGCACGCGCACGGCCGGCTCGGGTACCGCACTCTCGACTTCGCCGCCGAGGAGACAACGGGGGACTTCCAGGGCTGCCCGGTCATGAACTACTGCGACCCGGACGTGCCGTTCACGCGCATCACCGAGCACAAGCACTTCACCCCGTGGGAATCACACGAGGGAACGGTGATCTACCGCGAGTACAGCCGGCTCGCCGAACCCCAGGACATCCCGTACTACCCGATCCGCCTCGTCAAGGAAAAGGAACAGCTCCTCCGCTACGTGGAGGCCGCCAAGGCCGCCTCGGGGGTCACCTTCCTCGGCCGGCTCGGCACCTACCGGTACCTCGACATGGATGTGACCATCAAGGAAGCCCTCGAGGCAGCGGAGATCTTCCTCGACAGCCGCAGGACTGGCGCCAGAATGCCGTCTTTCACGGTTGATCCCCTGTGAAACTGGTGTGATGACCTCGCACCTGCTGGCCCGGTTCCGGGTGGCCCCGGCCGGCTTCGCCGAACCGACGCTGTACGTGCGGCACCGTGACGGGGTCATCGATGACGACGGTCTGCACCTCATGCGCGGCGGGCGCGCGACCTTCGACACGACGTTCGGCGTGTTCTCGGCCGGTCGGTGGGGACGTCTCACCGATGTCGAGGACGTTCTCGTGAAGATGGACGTCACCGGGCGCGTGCGCATCGAGCTCATCGCCTATGCCGACGGCGTGGACACGGTCATCGGCGTGTCCGAGACGGGGGACACCGTCGACTGCCCGAACCTCAAGGCCCTCGCCGCGGAGTCGCTGTACGTGGCGATCACCGCGTTGGACGACAGGGTGGTGGTGAGGGGCGGCCAGTGGCGCACCCGCACCGCGCCGCTGCGCGACGTCCGTCTCGGTGTCGCGATCACCACGTTCAACCGCCAGGAGTACGTGCTGAAGACGATCGAGCGCCTCCTGCACCTCGAGTCGTCGAACCCCGACATCACCGGCCACCTGAGGGTGCTCGTGGTGGACAACGCGCGCAACCTCGAGCCGGAAGTGCCCGCGGGTGCGCCGTTCCGACTGGTGCCGAACCCGAACCTCGGCGGCGCGGGCGGCTTCGCACGCGGGCTCATCGAGTTCCGCGAGGAGGGCTGGAGCACCCACGTGGTCTTCATGGACGACGACATCAGTCTCGAGCCCGAGGCAATCGTGCGCACCATCACGCTGCTGTCGCACGCCACGTCGCCCGACCTGTGCGTGCACGGCGCCATGATGAGCGAGGAACAGCCGTGGTTGCAGTTCGAGGCCGGCTCTCACTACGAGTTCCGTTCCGTCTACCCCCTGCGCGCCGTGGGACGTGGCATCGACATGCGACGCAGGGCCGACGTGGTGCATGACGCCCTGGAGGAGGACCTGCACTACTCGGCATGGTGGTTCACGGTCTTCCCCATGCACATCGCGAAGGACAACCCGTTGCCCGTCTTCGTGCGCGGTGACGACGTGGCGTTCGGTCTGATGCACACGGGCGAACACACGGTCACCATGCAGGGAATCTGCGTGTGGCACGCCGACTTCGCCCTGAAGAACAACCCGTCGTCGCTCTACTACGAGGTGCGCAACTTCGCCCTCATCGACACGTTGGTCTTCGACGACCACAAGGCGCGCCATCTTGCGTGGCGCTACCTGGGGTTCGGGTTCCGCAACGCGTACTCGCACCGCTACGCGAGCGCCGAGTACATGATCTGGGGCCTCAAGGACTTCCTGGCCGGCCCGGATGAGTGGATGAAGATCGACCACTCCGCGAAGCACGACCAGGTGCGCCGGGTCGACGAGGAAAAGGCTGCTCCGCTGACCCCCGAGCAGCTCGCACTGGGGTTCACACCGCCGCGCCCGAAGTTCATCAGGCTCGGCGGGTACCTGCTGTCACCGTTCATCGGTGCCGGGCACTTCCTTCCGAAGTCGCTGCAGTCGTCTGCGGTCGGGGTCGCGCAGATCGACGTGCGTGCCGTCGGCCTCGCCATCCGCCACGAGAGGATCCTCTACCGCCACCCGAGGTTCGACGAGGGGTTCGTGTGCGAACGCGATTACAAGCGCTTCAAGAAGATCCGCCGTGAGGTGTTCACCACGACGCTCCAACTCCTCCGCAACTACTCGAAACTGAAGAAGGCGTACCGTGCCGCATACCCCACGATGGTGAGCACGGAATCCTGGAAGCAGCGCTGCGGGATTGATTGACGCGGGCGGGCTATGCCCGTTCGGCTGTGGCCATCAACACGGACCACGTGGAGGGCCCGACCCTGCCGGTGACGGGCAGACCGGAACGCTTCTGGAACGTCTTCACATGTGTGACGAGCGCCGGACCGTAGATGCCATCGGCCTGGATCTTCGTCTTCAGCACCTTCGCGAGTGCCCTCTGGACCGTCTTCACCGCCGGGTGCTTCGTGCCCTTCTTCATGACGGCCAGTTCCGGCCGCGCCGTCAGCCCGAGCGCGTCCCAGGTGGGTCTGTCCACGGTCCCCGTCTGCGGCAGGTTCACGGTGGCCTGGAAGGACTTCACTGCCGCCGCCGTGCCCTTGCCGTAGATGCCGTCAGTGGCAAGCCGCTTCTTGCCCGTCAGGTTCAGCACCTTGTTCAGGGTCTTCTGCACCGTCTGCACCATCACGCCCGCGTTCTTGTCGGCGAGCGGCAGCCCGGGCACGATCGGTGCCGCGCTTGCGGCGGCGGGCAGCAGTCCCTTTGCCCGGAGGTCGTCCAACTGCGCACGGAGGAAGAGGGTGAACTCAGCCTGCCCCGTGGCGTTCAGGTGGACCCAGCAACACAGTGACCCGTTGTCGAACCAGCGCCACTGGTTTGCCGCGCCACTGGCCGCGTTCCAGTCGAGAACGGTGACTGCAGGGTTCGCAGCCGCCGCCGTGGCGAGTGCTGCGTTTGTCCGGGCGTAGGTGCGCGTGGTGGACCGTGTGGAGAGGTTCACGAAGATGATGCGCTGCACGTTCTTCGCAACGAGGGCACTCAGCATCTGCTGCACCTCGGATTCGACCGTGTTCTGGTCGTCGTTGTACCCGAGCGCGACGATGGCGATGGCCGGGGCATCGAAGGAGTTGACGATCCCGACCCCGTCCTTGTCGATCTGCGGAGCAGTCACCGTCGACAGGCAGTCCGCCCCCACGAGGCCGCGACCCGCGCACGCCTGCCACGTGAGAGTGGGGTATGCCGGCGTCACTACGGCGGCGAATTCGGTCGCAATGCTCTCACTGACGGAGTCCCCGACGAACAGGATGGATCCCACGGCCGGCGCGGCGGGATCGACCGCCGGTGCACTCGATGTGTCGTACCACGGTGAATTGAGGTCCCAGTCGCCGCGGAAGTCCCAGCCCTTCCGCGTGACCACGCCGGCAGTGCCCGTGATCGTGACCGAGGTGGCGTACCCGTTCCACTCGCCGCCGAGCCCGTCATGGGTGGTCACGACGGACGTCAGCACCCCGATGGTGGGGTACTTCTTCTGGATGTCGGTGGCCGTGATGATCCTCGCCCAGGACTGCAACTGCGCGTCGGCGATGACATCGCCGTCGTCGGTCTTCGCGCTGAAGGTGCCGCCGGCGGTGCGCCCGCCGTTCGAGGACGTGAACTCCGTGCGTGCGATGGCACCGGCCGGACTCCGCATGACGATGTTGACAGTCTCCGTCACTGCGCGGTCGCTGCGCGGGTCCTCGAGGATGGCGGGTGTGGACCCGCCGACGGTCCGTGACGCGGCACCGAGGTACACCTGGCAGTCCTGCGTGTCGCAGGTCTTCGCGTACGAGTACCGCGTTTCCGACGTCGCGTAGCTGCGCGCCGCAACGGCCTGGGCACGCAGTGCGTTCATGCCGAGCCCGCCGGCCTGGTCGCCCCACCCGGCGGGGGACTCTCGCGGGACCACGCCACGCAGGTAGCTCTCGATGTTGACGACGTTCACGGTGCGCTTGTTGCCGTTGCCGTCATTGACCGCGCGGATGGTGCCGCGGTAGTAGCGGATCCGCCCGTTGCGGTACGTGGAGTCGGCGGGCACGCACACGCCCACGAGGTCGGTGGGAGCAACGGCCGTGGCGAGCGATCCGTTCAGTGTCCCGAATTCGACCGGTCCCGGGACGTTGTCGGCGATTTTCGTGTACGCCGCCGGCACGGACGAGACGGCGCACGTGGGGGAGGCGGACCCGAACACGCTGTAGACGTTGCGGCTGGTGGGCACTGCCACGAGCCCGGAGTAACTCCCGCCACGCCCCAGCCAGGTGAGAGTGCCGTTGTCGGAGATGACGGAGGTGTTCACGCTGTCCTGTGCCTGCAGGCGCACCGTGATGTTGCCGCCGGGCAGCAGTTTCGAGTCCGAGTCGACGATCGCCGAGATGACGTGGCCGTTGTCGTAATAGAACGAGAGGATGTCCTGCCAGGTCTTCGAGAACTTGGTCGCCCATCCGAGAGCGCCGTACTGGCTGAGGCCCCGGCCGTGGCCGTACCCGTGCCCGCGCACCACGATCGCGGTGGGCGGCAGTGCGTCGGCGGATGCGGTGTGCGTTCCCTGTGGCGCCGTCACGAGCATGGCAGTCACGAGGGACGTGACCGCCGTGGCGAGACGCCATGCACGAGAGGGAAGAACCGGGCGCATCGGAAAGACACGCTAGGTGCTCCGCGCCTCCCGGGGGTGGCGTTCGATGACTTCCCGTTCCTGTATCGCGACACCGCCGAGAACGAGCGCCATCCCGAGGAAATCGACACCCGTCGGTGTCTGTCCGAGGAAGAGGAACCCGAACACGGCTGCGCTCACCGGGAGCAGCGCGAGCATCACGGAGAAACGCCGAACGGGGATGCGGCGCATCGTCGACTGGTCGATGCCGTACCCGATTGCGTTCGAGAGCATCCCGACGAGTGCGCACAGCAGCACGATGCGGACGGAGGAGAAGGCACCCGCGGCATCGACCGCGCCGATGGGCGCGACGACGAAACCACCGACCAACAGACCGAGTCCGAGCCCCGCCACACCACGGTCGGCGAGTGCGACGCGCGAACCGAGCACGATGTAGCCCGCCCACATCAACGATGCGACGAGGATGAAGACGAGGCCGAGCGGCTCGTTCCCGAGTTCCACGCCGCCGAGCACGACCACACCGATCGCGGCAAGGGCGAGAGCGAGCGTGTTGCGCGACGTGCGCGTGCGCAGGGCCGCGACGGTGATCGGCCCGATGAACTCGATCGTCACGCCCTTCCCGAGCGGCAGGCGGTCGATGGCGAGGTAGAAGAACGTGTTCATCAACGCGGTGGCGGTGCCGAAGAGACCGGCCCACATCACGTCGTGACGCGTCCAGGGCGAGTGACCGCGCCGCCACGAGACCGCGAGAAGTATCAGTGACGCGCTGAGGATGCGGATCCAGGCAACCGTGGCCGGGTTCACCTCGTCGAACAGGCCGACCGCCACGACCGCACCGGTGTACTGCGCGGCGGCAGACAGCAGGAACAGGAACTCCGGGGGAGAAGACGCGACGAGGCGCTCTCCCCGCGACGGTGTTGTCACGGACGAACCGGGAATCAGTCGAACAGGTCGGGATCGGTGCGGCAGATCTCCTGCCACAGCGGCTGGAAGTGCATCCAGCCGGTGATCGCGTTCCCGGCGTTCTCGCGCGTGTAGACGGCGGACTCGTGGGGGATGTGCTTCGGTGTGCCCGCTGCCATGGCGGCCAGCTGTGCCTGAGCGCAACGCTCGAAGCAGACGAACCAGAACACTGCCTCGTCGATGGTGGAGCCGACGGTGAAGTGGCCGTGGTTCTGGTGGATTGCGGCGCGGTTCATGCCGAATGCCTGCGCGAAGTCCCGGCCGGCCTGCTCCTCGAACACCACAGCGCCACCGTGGTCGGCGATGAGAACGTTGTTCTCGTAGAACGCGCAGGAGTCCTGCGTGAGCGGGTCGAGCGTGATGCCGAGGCTGCTGAACGCCTTGCCGTAGACGGAGTGGGCATGCGCTGCCGCGATGACGTCGGGTCGTGCCTCGTGCACGGCCGAGTGCAGGACGTAGGCGGCACGATTGACGGAATGCTTGCCGTACACGACGCTGCCGTTGTGGTCGACCAGGATGAGGTCGCTGACGGTCATGTGACGGAACGAGAGACCGAGTGGGTTCACCCAGAACAGGTCGGGGAACTCGGGGTCACGCACGGTGATGTGGCCGGCGACGCCCTCGCCGAAACCGAAACGGCCGAAGATGCGCAGCGACCCGGCCAGCTTCTCCTTGCGGCGACGGCGCTCTTCCTCCACGGTGGGCTTCGGTGCCAGTTCCTCCATGTAGAGGGTGGTGACGTCCTTCGGGGTCAACGGGACCCCGTCGATCATGCGGGCCGTCGTGGGTGCATCTGGAGTAATCGTCATGGTGTCACCTTAGGTCACAATGGGCTCCATGGGAATCAGTGAGATTCGGCCCGAGTCGATGGCGCCGCCCGCGGCGCAGTATGCCCACGCGGTGGCGGTGGACGGGGCCCGGCGTCTCGTCTTCACCAGCGGCGTGGTGCCCACGATGCCCGACGGCACCGTTCCGGCCGGGGTGGAGGGGCAGGCCCGCGTGGTGTGGGCCAATCTCCTGAACATCCTGCGGGAGGCCGGGCTCGGTGTCACCGACATCGCGAGCATCACCACATACGTGGTGGTCGCCGACGACCTGAACGACCGGTTGGCGTCCGTCATGGCCGTGCGTGACGAGGTGATGGGTGGTCACCGTGCCGCCAGCACACTGGTGACCGTCCCGGCCCTCGCGCGGGCCGAGTGGCAGGTCGAGATCTCCCTCGTCGCCGCGGACTGAGCGGTCTCGCTAAGAATCCGTCAACCGCGCTAAGAACCCGTCAAGGTCGGTCCGGTCGTGCGGGCACCGTCGGATACTTGTCCCCATGGACGCAGTCGCAGTTCCGATCACCACGTGGGATGTCACGCTGTCGGTTCTCGGTGCTGCAGCATTCGGTCTGGTCGTGAGTTACGTGGCGACCCGTCGCTTCCGCCGTTTCGTCGTCGATGCCCACGCCGATGCAGCCGGGCATTCGATGCTGCAGTTCTTCGAAGCGGTGCATGCTGGGTCACCGGTGACCGAGGCATGGCACTCGATGATCTCCGCCACGGCGGGCAGTCTCGAACAACTTGACGTGCGATTGGTGTCGACCGGAACCGAGGAACGACCGGTGGTCGCGCGGCAACGGTCCGGTCCAGATGGTTGCGCAGCCGATGTCTCCACGGTCGTGATCCCGCACGGGGGCGCGTTGGTCTGCCTGCAGGACCCGCGAATCTCCCAGGAACTGCTCGTCACACCCCGCGACGGTTTCGGTGCGGTGGAAGTGCCGCGAGAGGTGCTTCTCGCTTTTGCCGATCACGTCGGCCTGTTGGCCCGGATCGGTCTGCTGTCGGAACTGTGACGGCTCTTCGGGCACACTGTTCCCGTGGATGTGTCGGCCGCCGAAGAGCAACAGATGCCTGAACGGATGCCCCGTTACCGGCACCTTGCTGCCGTCGGCCCGCGCCGTCTCGCGGCCGGATTCGTCATCGGCATCGTCCTGCTGGCCGCACTGACCGGGTTCCTCGTCCACCACCGGGCGGATATCTCCGTGGCCACATCCCTTGCCCTGTACCTGCTCGTTGTCGTATCGGTCACGGCGATCGGTGGGCCACTGCCCGGTGTGACTGCCGCCGTCGCCGCACCCCTGCTCGCGAACTGGTACCTGATTCCGCCGTACCACACTCTCCGCATCAACAACACCGACAACTTGATCGAGTTGTCGGTGTTCGTCTCGACGGCGACGATCGTCTCGGCGTACGTGTCGATTGCCGAACGCCGCGCGATCGAGGCGGACGAGGCGCGAAGGACCACGCAGAAGATGGCCGTCGAGCAGAATCGCCTCAGGAAGATCGCCCTGGAGGCCGAGATGCTGGCGAAGGCGGACGAACTGCGCACGGCGATACTGCGCGCGGTCTCCCACGACCTGCGGACCCCGCTCGCGGCCATCAAGGCGTCGGTGTCGAGTCTCCGCCAGGAGGACGTCCAGTGGGACGACGTGGACCGCGGCGATTTCCTCCAGTCGATCGAGGGGGAGACGGACCGCTTGACGAACATCGTCACGAACCTCCTCGACCTGAGCCGGATCGAGGCGGGAGTCGTCCGGCCATCGATGTACGCGACGTCCGTCGATGACGTCATCTCCACGACACTGAGATCGTTGGCAGGGAACTCAGCCGACGTCACCGTCGACGTGCCGGCCGACCTGCCGGAGGTGATGGCGGACCATGCGTTGTTCGAGCGGGCACTCGTGAATCTCGTCCAGAATTCGGCGAAGTGGTCGCCGGCGGGGACCGCCGTCCTGGTGCGCGGACGGAGCGTCGGCGCGTCGGTGGAGGTCTCGGTGATCGACCACGGCCCGGGCATCCCGGTCGACAAACGTCTCCAGGTGCTCCAACCGTTCCACCGCCTGAGTGACGCGACATCGGGCGGCGGCCTCGGTCTCGGCCTGGCGATCGCCGACAGGTTGATCGCGTCGATGAACGGCCACCTCGAGCTGCACGAGACCGATGGTGGCGGTCTCACGGCTGTCATCACACTGCCGTCCGTGGTCGGTGACGCGCCGTGAGCCGCATTCTCTGCGTTGATGACGAGCCCAACCTGCGGCGCACACTGGCGGCCAACCTGCGGGCGCGAGGGTACGAGGTGGACGTCGCGGAGACCGGTGAGATCGCGCTCGAACTTGCCCGCCAGAGCGTGCCGGACGTCGTCTTGCTGGACCTCGGTCTCCCGGGCATCTCCGGCCTCGAGGTGATCCGCTCGTTGCGACGGTGGACGAACGTGCCGGTTGTCGTCCTCTCTGCGCGTGACGACGAATCAGACAAGATCGCAGCTCTCGACGCCGGCGCCGACGATTACGTGTCGAAACCTTTCGGCATGGGCGAATTGCTCGCGCGATTGCGCGCGACACTGCGGCGGTCGTCGGTCGTGGAGGAGATCAGGTCCGTCGAGACCCCGGACTTCGCGCTCGATTTCGTCACGAACAAGGTCACGACACCCCACGGCGACGTCAAGCTGACTCCCACGGAATGGCACATCATCGAGGTCCTCGTGCGTAACGAGGGCCGTCTCGTTCCCGGGCGCGCCCTGCTGCAGGCAGTCTGGGGACCCGAGTACGGCAACGAGACGAACTACCTGCGAGTGCACATGGCCCACATCCGCAGGAAACTCGAACCCGAGCCGGGGAAGCCCCGTTACTTCCACACCGAGCCGGGCATGGGGTACCGCTTTTCACACGGGTACTGACCGCTAAGAATCCGCTAACTATTCACATCGGTGGCCCCGTGTTCGGCAGAGTGGGTTCCGCCCCTTTCGGGCGGACATATGCCTTCCATCAAGAAATTCCTCATCGGTGAACCGCTCTCCAGCGAGGAGGAGCAGCACCAGCGCCTCCGCAAGTTCATCGCCCTCCCGGTGTTCGCCTCCGATGCGATCTCCTCCACCGCGTACGCGACCGACGAAATCCTCGTCGTCCTGCTTCTCCAGGCCGGGGTCGGCGCGGCGGCGTTCCGCCCGCTCATGCCGATTGCCGTCGTGGTGTGTGTCCTCATGGCGATCGTGGTGGTGTCCTACCGACAGACGATCCATGCGTACCCGTCGGGCGGTGGCGCATACATCGTGTCGCGCGAGAACCTCGGCATCGTTCCGTCGCTCGTCGCCGGTTCGTCACTTCTCGTCGACTACATCCTGACCGTGGCGGTCAGCGTGGCCGGCGGTGTGCTGGCCATCCGCACGGCGACCGGCTTCGACCACAGCCTGACCGTGCCGATCTGCCTGCTCTGCGTGTTCATCATGACCGTCATGAACCTGCGCGGTGTCAAGGAGTCCGGTGCCGCGTTCGCGGGGCCGACCTACTTCTACATCCTGATGCTGGTGATGTTGATCGTCACCGGCTGCTACCGCATATTCGTCCAGCACGTGGGCCCCATCCCCGCCGAGATGCTCAGTGAGGAGGCGAAGGAGCTGTCGCACCACACGAAGAACCTCGGTCTCTACATGCTCCTTCGCGCGTTCTCGTCGGGCGCGGTCGCTCTGTCGGGCGTCGAAGCAGTGTCGAACGGCGTCCCGGCATTCGAGAAGCCCGAGAGCAAGAACGCCGCCACCACGCTCATGTGGATGGGAGGCATCCTCGGCAGCTGCTTCTTCGGGGTCTCGGTCCTCGCCGTCCACCTGAAGCCGTTCCGCGGCGAGGCAGACGGCAACGGACTCGGCCTGATGGCCCAGTACATCTACGGCGGCAAGGGAGTCCTCTTCTGGGCCACCATGATCGCGACGTTCCTCATCCTCATCCTCGCGGCGAACACCGCCTATGCGGACTTCCCGCGCCTCGCGTCGTTGATCGCGAAGGACGGCTACCTGCCGCGCCAGTTCTTCAACCGCGGGGCGCGACTCGTGTTCTCGAACGGCGTGTTGTTCCTGGCGGGTGTGGCGGCGCTGCTGATCGTCGCGTTCAACGGCGACATCTCGAAACTCATCCCGCTCTACGCGTTCGGCGTGTTCACGGGATTCACGCTCAGCCAGTCCGGGATGGTCCGCCACCACCTCCGGGAGAAGGAGCAGAACTGGCGCGTGAACATGGTGGTGAACGGGATCGGCGCCACGTGCACCGGCGTCATCGCCGTCATCGTGGTCGTCTCCAAGTTCACCGAGGGCGCGTGGATCCCCGCGTTCCTCATCCCGATCATGGTGTTCGCGTTCAAGTCGGTCGGTCGCCACTACGAACGCAGCCGTGCGTCCGTGCATGCCGAGCCGGGTTACTGGCCCCGCCGGGAGACCCACACGATGGTCGTGCTGGTCGGCGGCATCAACAAGGGCGTCCTCCACGGCATCCAGTACGCGAAGAGCCTGAACCCCGACCGCATAAAGGCTGTCACGGTCGCCAGTGACGACGAGGACCGCCAGCGGATCGAGCAGCAATGGGCAGAGTTCAACGTGCCGATCGAGCT
>JBEGJV010000011.1:0-21170 GCA_041184385.1 Actinomycetota bacterium | reverse complement strand
CCCTGGGCGTGGACGATGTCACAGATCTCCACGATCGCCTGTTCGAAGACGCCGTGTGTTGACGGGTACGTGATCATCGTCGCCGCAAGTCGGGGCCCGGCTTGGGAGGCCTTCGCTCGCAGGTCATCGATGTCGACGTTGCCGTTCGTGTCGCACTTGACGACGACCACACTCATGCCCGCCATGACGGCACTCGCGGCATTCGTGCCGTGTGCACTCTCGGGAATCAGGCAGACGATGCGGTCCTGGTCGCCGCGGGAGCGGTGGTACCCGCGGATGGCCAGGAGGCCGGCGAACTCGCCCTGGCTGCCTGCGTTCGGCTGGAGGCTGACGGCGTCGTACCCCGTGATCTCGACGAGCATGGCCTCGAGTTGCTCGATCGTGCGGCGCATGCCGATGGTCTCGTCGTCCGGTGCGTACGGGTGGACGGACGTGAACTCGTCCCACGTGACAGGTTCCATCTCCGTCGTGGAGTTCAGCTTCATGGTGCATGACCCGAGCGGGATCATCGTGCGGTCGAGTGCGAGGTCCTTGTCCGCCAGGCGCCTCAGGTAGCGGAGCATCGCGTGCTCCGAACGGTGGCTGTGGAACACCGACTGGGACATGTAGTCATCCCGCCTGATGAAGTCCTCGCACAATCCCATGTCGGCGTCTTCTCCCGGGTGAGAGCACCCGAGGGCTCCGGCCAGACAGTCGACATCGACCTCTGTGGTGGTCTCGTCGAAACTCACCGAGACAGCGGTCTCGCTGACGCGCCGGATGTTGTAACCGGCCTCCCGTGCGGCCGCAACCGTGGCGGAGGCATCGTCAACCACGACGCAAACGGTGTCGAAGAACGCACCATGGGCGACGTTGCCCCCCGATGCCGACACCGCCGTTGCGAAGCGCCGTGCGCACCCATGCACACGCAGGGCGATACGGCGGAGACCGTCAGGGCCGTGCCACACCCCGTACATGCCCGCCATGTTGGCGAGCAGAACCTGCGACGTGCAGATGTTCGACGTGGCCTTCTCGCGACGGATGTGCTGTTCGCGTGTCTGCAGGGTCAAGCGAAGTGCGGGGCGCCCTTCTGTGTCCGTGCTCACTCCCACGAGCCTGCCCGGGAGCGACCTGGCATGTTCTTCCCGGCAAGCCATGAACGCGGCATGCGGCCCACCGAAACCGAGCGGTATTCCGAAGCGCTGTGATGAACCGACAGCAATGTCGAAACCGAGGCTGCCGGGACTGTGCAGCAAGGTGAGGGCAAGAAGATCGGTGGCAGCAATGGCGATCGATCCCGCAGAGTGGACGGTGTCGACGAGTGCGCGCAGTCCCGCATGGTCGCGGACCAACCCGTCACTGGCCGGGTGGCTGACGACGACGGCAAAGTGCCTGTCCTTGTCGAACGCGTCCGGGCCGTCGATGTCGAGCTCGATGCCTAATGGTTCCATCCGAGTGCGCACCACCGCGATGGTCTGTGGATGTGAGTTCCCATCGACGAGGACGGCGCTCTTCTTCGTGCGGGAGGTTCTGTGGGCCATGGTGATGGCCTCGGCAACGGCGGTTGCTTCGTCCAGGAGGGACGCATTGGCGAGTGGCAGGCCTGTCAGTTCCGTGATCATCGTCTGGAAGTTCAGGAGGGCCTCCAGACGCCCCTGGCTGATCTCGGGTTGGTAGGGCGTGTAGGCCGTGTACCAGGCCGGGTTCTCGAGCACGTTGCGCTTCACCACCGGCGGTGTGACGGTGGGGTAGTAGCCCTGACCGATGAAGCTGCGTCGCTTGACGACGCCCTCGAAATTCCCGGCGAGAGCGGCAAGAACATCGGTCTCGGGCACGGCGGCCGGAAGGTCGAGAGGTTGCTCCATCAGGATCGAGGAGGGAACCGTTCGGCGGATCAGTTCTTCCAGGGAGTCGATGCCGATGACACGCAGCATCTCGGCACGGTCCGCATCGGTCAGGCCGAGGTGGCGGGAGGCGAACAATTCGTTCTGGGTCGTCGACATGGGTACTCCTTCGTGCACCCCCGCTGTCCTTTGTGCCTGAGAGCTTCATCACCGTGGTGACTTTCCCCGTCGGCGGAGGGCTGACCCTCTCTTTCCAGCGTCTATGTCGATCCCTCTGGTCCCTGGTGCCTGAGAGTTTCCGGGGTGGTTGCTCCTTCGGCGGCAGTTGCCTGCTCTCTCCCAGTGGGAGTGCCCACACCATAGTTCTTCCGGTGAGGGCTGTCGGGATGCGAGGACTACGGTGTGCCCATGGCGACAATGACATCCCTCGAAGTGACAGAAGCAACAGCCGCGGTGATCGGCGAGCTCGGTGCCCGGTACATGCTCCACCCCGAGACGATGGCCGTGGGCACCGAGGCAAAGTACGCAAACGGCTTTGCCTGGTACGTCACGGGCAGAGGGGGAGTGCTGGGCGACGTCGACGCCGATGTCGTCACGTCCGCCTTTGGGTTCTTCGGCGGGGGCCTCATCCGCAAGATGTGGGAGACGGGTCTCCAGACCGAGTCGGCGCGGGACGCGGGGCGCCGTTATGCGGGGGCGTGCGCGGAGTTCGGCCGGCGTCGCCTGCAGGGTGTCGCGGGGCTTGAAAGGTTCTCCGAACTCGCCGAAAGAGCGATGGACAGCGTCGACCTGTCCGGGCTCGCCCTGTTCGCCGCACTGCGGGCCGAACCGGCACCCGGGGATGCGGCGGGACGTGCGTACTGGAACATCTCGCTTCTCCGCGAGTGGCGGGGCAGCGAGCACATCATCGCTGTTCGGGCGAACGGGTTCACCCCGGCTCAGGCGGTGTTGACCGGTTACAAGGATCTCGCGACCGGTGTTGCGGAGGCCGCGAAGCGCGGTTTCGGTGAGGGCCACCCCGATGCAGCACCGCTCATGACGCGACGTGCCGCCATCGATGCCATGACTAGCCAGCTGCAGGCGGCCGGTTTCGACGCACTGTCGGGCGAGGAGAGGGCCGAGTATGCCTCTCTCGTGACCGTGTTGAAGGATGCACTCGACGCAAACAAGTGAACTGAGCGCGTCGTGGGCTCAGTCAACGGTGCCGTAGGAACCCTCAGTACCTGATTGTCCCTCCACAGTCTCGAGGATCTCCTGCAGGTCCCCCAGGAATTCATCGACCACCAACTCGTGGACCGCGTTGACGGTGAGGTGGATGGATTTGGGCGGGGCCTGCTTGTCGACATACCAACCGCGTGCATTGATCGCATCTGCCACGGCAAATACGTCATGACGCAATTCGTCGGACACACCGAAGCAGAGGAGGGTGGTGTCCGGTCGCGCCCGCAGCTCGAGCAAGGGATGTGCGTCCACAAAGTCGGCGATCCGCAGTGCCGTCCGTCGTGCGGCCATCGTCAACCTTTCGTAGCCGTCATCGCCGAGGTGGTGGAGTACCGCCCATGCCGCGGCAATCGGACCACCGGACTTCGTGCCCAGGATGCCTGATGAACCGTAGGTGCCGCCGAGCCAGTTGTCGGTGATGAAGGTCTGGTCGGCGCGCAGGAACTTGTTGCGGTGCAGGAGCACCCCGGCACCCTTCGACGTGTAGCCGTACTTGTGGAGGTCCACCGATATCGACGTGACTCCGTCGACACGGAAGTCCCACATGGGCACTCGCTCTCCGGCCCTCTCGAGATAGGTGAGTGTCACACCGCCCATGCATGCATCCACGTGGCAGTTGAAGCGTCTCTCGGACGCGATTGCCGCGAGGGGAGCGATGTCGTCAACGACACCCTGCGGATAGCCGGGTGCACTACCGACGATCAGGACGGTTTGGTCGTCAACAGCAGCGAGCATTGCGTCCGTGTCGGCACGCCAGTCGCTGCGCACATCGATGCGACGGTTCTCGACCCCGAAATAGTCCGCCGCCTTCTCGAAGGCGGCATGTGCAGACGTGGGAAGGACGACATTGGGGCAGGGAAGTGACCGGCCCTCCCGCTCGGCCCGTTTCAGTGCCGCCCTCACGCAGAGGATGAGGCTCTCGGTTCCTCCGGAGGTCATGAAGCCCGCCGCATCGCCGTCACCGTGGGTCCAGGAGAGGGCATGCCTCACGACGTCGTTCTGCATCCGGCGCAGGGAGGGGAAGGCGTCGGTGTTGAGGGCGTTCTCGCCGGAGAACCGCCTGTAGGCCTCCTCGGCGAGCGAGACGACCTCTGGACCCGCGTTGTAGGCCAACGTGAACGCCCGTCCGTCCCGCCAGCGGACATCGGACGCGCGCATGGATTCCATGTCCGCGAGCACATCTGCAACGGGTCGACCGTCACCGATTGCCGGTGATTCCTCTGTGGTCATGCGGTCACCATAGGTTGCTCGAGGGTCAGGTGGGTCATGCAGGGGATTCCTTGTGGGGCTTGGCTTCCCCGATAATTACATAACGGAGATTATGAGCGTATAGGGGGTGAACCAAAGGAAGCGGTGGTCACGGGGTCTGCGGCATCCAGCAGCCACGACACCATGTCGGCCAGCGTCTCCTTTGTCTGGCGTGGAGACGCAAGGTCATTGCGCACGTCGTTCACGGCGCACTGCAGGACGAAGATCAAGTCCTTCAGGTTGTCGAGTTCCTCACGCGTCACCACGAGTTCGTTCTCCGACAGTTCTAGCTCGGCTGCACGCTGCCGCGACACCCAATCCCATTGCCGGCATTTCTGGCTGCAGAACTTCTTCGGTCGGCCCGGACCTGTTGCTTCCGGGAAAGGATGCCTGCACCACGCGCATCGAGGTCGTGATCCCCCGCTCCCTCGGCTCACGTCTGTTTTCGTCATGACGAAATGGTACGTCTGTGTAGCATCGCCGAAGTGACATTGCCCCCGGCGCCTCCCCGCTTCTTCGCCAGCGACAACTTCTCGCCCGTGCATCCGAGGTATTTGGAGGCCATCGCGGAGGCAAACGAGGGTCACCAATTCGCCTACGGCGGAGACCCCTTCACGAAACGTGCCACGGAGATGTTCCGCGAGCTGTGCGGGCTGGAGGTCGAGACCCTGTTCGCGTTCGGTGGTACGGGTGCGAATGTGGTCGCCCTGTCGTGTCTCCTGGGTCGGGCCGAGTCGGTGCTCTGCACGAGCTGGTCCCACATACATGTCGACGAGACCGGGGCTCCCGAGAGGTTCCTCGGGGCCAAGCTCGCCGATGTCGCAGCTGACGACGCAAAGATCCGACCCGAACACGTGCACGCGGCATCTGGTGCGCTCGGAAATGTCCACCATGTGCAGCCCGGTGTCGTCTCGATAACCGAGGCCACCGAACTGGGCACCCTGTACTCGGTCGACGAGATCGCCGAGATCTGCTCCGTGGCGCACTCGTACGGGATGCGTGTGCACCTTGACGGGGCACGTATCGCCAACGCCGTCGCCGCACTCGGCGGTGACGCCGACACGTTCCGGCGTCTTACCTTCGGCGCGGGTGTCGACGCCGTGAGTTTCGGGGGCACGAAGAACGGGATGCTGAACGCCGAGTGCGTTCTTCTGCGGCCGGGCCTGGCCGACGGTCGTGCAGAGCACCTCCGGAAGCAGGCCGCGCAACTGCCGTCCAAGATGCGCTACAGCGCTGCCCAGTTCGTGGCGGCCCTGGAGACCGGACTCTGGCTGGAGACGGCGGCCAACGCCAACGAACGCGCAGCGGAACTGTTCGGGGCTCTGTCCGACATCGAATCCCTGCGCCTGGTCCGGCCGGAAGTGAACAGCCTCTACCCCATCGTGAAACGTCCGGCGCGCACGAAACTGCAGGAGTGGTGCTTCTTCTGGGACTGGGATGCGGCGAATGACCAAGTGCGCTGGATGACGTCCTGGGACACCACGAGCGAGGATGTGCAATTGTTCGCAGCCGGTGTCCGGAGTTGCCTCGAAAGCCAGTCCTGACACGGAATTGACTGAAAAATCAGCGCGAGTAAACTGGGAACTTCCAGGCGGACGTTGGGGGGATCAACATGGCCATCGGTGAACTTTTCGCCTACCGCGAATGGGACGACACCACCTGGGCCGCCGATGCCCAGTGCAAGGGTCTCTCGGCGATCTTCTTCCCTCCCGCAGCGGAAAGACCGCAGGCCCGCGAGCGCCGCGAGGCCCAGGCCCGCGAAGTGTGCCGCGAGTGCGTGGTTCTCGATGAGTGCCGCCAGTTCGCCCGTCGCAACCGTGAGTACGGCTTCTGGGGTGGCGAATCGGAGGAAGAGCGTCACGCCGCAGGCTTCCGCTTGATTGCGCCCATTGGTGTGCGCGCGCGCAACATCTCCTGAAAGAACGGCTCAGCGCCTTCTCAGGGTCACCCCGGCCCAACCGTCGAGTGACTCCGTGGAGATGACGTCGCATTCCCCGTAGTGCTCAAGAACGTCGTCCACCTGATCGTCGCGCAATCCGCTGAGGATGACGGAACCTGCGGGCCTGACCAAGGCCTGGATGTCCCCCGCAAGTTGGCGCAGGACGGGAGCCAGGATGTTCGCCATGACAATGTCGTAACGACTGTTCGACCCCGCACTCACGTCGGGCAGCCATGTCACCAGACCGTCGCAGCCGTTGAGAATCGCGTTGTGTTGCAGCGCAGCCTCTCCCTGTGCGGCGATGTCATGGGCCTCCACGGTGGAACCCACCAGGCACGCAAGTGCAACCGACAGCACGCCGGATCCGCTGCCGAGATCAAGGACCATGTCATTCGGCCGCGAGACGCGCAGTGCGCTCCTCAGTGTGAGCACCGTCGTCGGGTGGTTGCCCAGCCCGAATGTGTCGAACGGCTCGACGATGATCGCCCGGCCTTCCGGCGCGTCACACCACTGCGGCACGAGCCAGACATCGTCAACGACATGAGTCGGTGACACGAACCGTCGCCATGTGTCGGCAACCGATGCGGGGAAAGAGATCGGAGTCACGGAGACCCCGGGGAATCGGTCCGTGACGCGGGACGCCCCTGACGACGACTCTGCGCCGAGACTCGTCCTCAATGTCACACGGTCCTGGCCGCTGTTGATCTCCTCGATGGCGACCACTCCGAGGGACCAGAGCGCATCAGACACCAGGTCGGACTGCTCCCGGGGTGTCTCGAAATCGACGAGGAGCCACTCGCCTCCCGGCTCAGTCAATGCGTCGTAGGTCCTTCTTGAAACGGGCAACCTTCGCGACGTACGCATTCACGGCCAGCTCGATGTCGGCGAGACGCGCGCGACCCTCCTTGATGACCGCGGGTGCACCGACGGCAAGGGCACCAGCAGGAACGATCATGTTGTTCAGGACCACGGAATTTGCCGCGACGATCGCTCCCCTCCCGATGACGGCATTGTGCAACGCGATGGCCCCCGACGACACCTGGCTGAAATCCTCGAGCCTGCAGCCCTCTAGATGTGCGACATGGCCGACGACACAATCGTTCCCCACGACGGTGGGCGTGTAAGGGGTGGTGTGCACGACGGTCCCGTCCTGGATGCTGGACCGATCACCCACCTCGATGTAGCCGTCATCCCCGCGCATGACCGCCCCGGCCCAGACACTGCTCTGTGCACCGATAGTGACGGAGCCGATGATGACGGCATCCGGGTGCACGAATGCTTCGGGGTGGATGACGGGGACCTGGTCGCCGAGTGCGTAGATGGGCATGTGCGAACCGTACCAACGGCCGCGGCGTGAAGGGGTAACCGGCGGTTTCAACGGATACCGTATGACCCCTATGTCACGCCGCATCGAGATTGAACTGACCAGCAAGCGCGAGGATGGATCCTGGACCTGGCGCGCCGCAGGTGCCCGTGAGCCGAAGGGCATCGTCGTCGACTCGCTCGTCCCCGCTGGCGCAGCAGTGAAGGACGTCCTGCGCGCCGAAGTGGAGACCGATCTCGACGGCACCCGCGTGCTCACCATCCAGGCACCCAAGCAGAAGACCGCACGCACCGGGCTGCTGGAGATCCTGCCCAACGAGAAGCCGTTCGAGCCCGTCACGCAGCAGCTGCGGAAGAAGGGCCCGCGTGACGACAAGAAGCGCGGTCCGCGTCGTGACCGTCCGGCGAACAAGGACGGCGAGTCCGGCGACCGCCCGCAGCGAAACCGTCGCCCCCACTTTGATGCACCGCCCGAACTGCCGCAGCGCCCGAAGGCGAAGCGCGTGCGTGCCGGCCGTGCCCACATCGATGCCGTTCTTGCTGCCCTCCCCGAGGCGCACCGCACGATTGCCGAGAAGGTCCTGTCCGGTGGGGTGCCCGCCGTGCGCGCCGCCATCGAGGAGCAGAACAAGAACGCTGTCGCAGCAGGCCAGGAGAAGGTGCCGGCTGAAGGGCTCGTCCAGATTGCGGAACAGCTGCTGCCGAAACTGCGCGTTGCGGAGTGGCTGGACAAGGCAGAAGGCGCACAGAAGATCCTCACCGACATCGACCTGCGGGACCTTCGTGCCATCGTCGTGGCATCGAATGACCCGGTCATTGCCCGCGACGAATCCACCCGCAAATTGGCCGAGGCCATGAAGGCCGGTCTCGTCGTCCGTCAGGAAACCGAGACACGAAACTGGCTCGACGACATCCAGGCCGCAACCAACGTCGGTCGTGTGGTCAGGGCCCTCAAGTTGTCGTCACAGCCGCCGAAGGCAGGCGTGCCTTTCCCGCCCGCGCTGTCGGCTCAACTCGCCACTGCCACCACCGCTGCTCTCACGATCGATGCGCCTGCCGAGCGCTGGATCGCACTTCTCGAGGCCGCTGCCTTCTCCCCCGTCCACGGCAAGGTGACCCCGGTTGCACCAAGCTCCCAGGTGTCCGAGGAGCTCACGAAGACCGTGATGCGCCTCGGTCCCCTCATGCCCCAGATCGCCGCACTGTACGGCGTGGTGGTGGACCCCAAGGCTCCTGCACCTCGACCGTTGCGCCAACCACGCACGGAGAAGCCGGTTCGCAAGAAGGCGTCGCAGGTCAACGCAGACGCAGCGGGCAAGAGGCAACCCAAGCCGGCACCGAAAAAGGACGCTGTTCCTGCCGCTGTTGTCGAGACATCCTCAGAACCATCCGACATCTCCCCCGAGGTCCCCGCCGACTGAGCCGGCCGATTCCTGGCTCCACTACGGTGAGGTCATGGGAGATTTCGTCACTTACGAGGTGCGCGGCCAGGTCGCGATCATCACGCTCAACCGTCCCGATGCACGCAACGCCGTGAACGGTGACCTTGCGTCAGACATGGAGGCGGTGCTCGACCGCTTCGAGGCAGAGGACGGCGTGTGGGTGGGGGTTCTCACCGCGAACACAACCGGCCACAAGTCGCCCGTGTTCTGCGCCGGTGCCGACCTGAAGGCCATCAATTCGGGCACCGGCGGCGGTCTTTCCACCAAGCGCGGTGGATTCGGCGGGTATGTCTACCGTGACCGCAAGAAGCCGATCATCGCGGCAGTCGACGGCCTTGCCACGGCAGGAGGCTGCGAAATCGTGCTGGCATCGGATCTCGTGATTGCGTCGTCGCGATCGTCGTTCGGTCTCGCCGAGGTCAAGAGGAACCTCATCGCGGCCGCCGGAGGTCTGTTCCGTTTGCCCCGCGCAATCGGCAAGGCGCCTGCACTCGAGGTCATCCTGACCGGTGAGCCGCTGTCGGTACAGCGCGCCTACGAGCTGGGCCTCGTGAACAAGGTGGTCGACGAGACCCAGGTCATGTCCGAGGCAATAGCGATGGCCGAGAAGATCGCGGCTGCAGCTCCCCTTGCCGTCCAGGCGAGCCGTCGCGTCGTGCTTGCCTCTGCGGACGAGGACGAGGACGCACTGAAGAAGATGAGCAACGCCGAGATGGCCCAGGTCATGAATTCTGAGGACACCAAGGAGGGGCTCACGGCTTTCATCGAGAAGCGTGCCCCGAACTGGAAGGGCCGCTAGGCCAGCTTCTTCTCCACCTGGATGGCCCGGGCCACCAGACCGTTCCGTTCGAACAGGTTCTTCGTGGCCCGGTCACCGGGCAACGCCGTGGAGCGGACATGCGTGCACCCGCTCGACGCCGCATCCCGGAGCACGAAATCCATCAGTGCGTCACCGACTCCGACTCCCCGTGCGGACTCGTGGACATGGACCAGCGTGACCAGTCTCACCGGCCCCTCGTCCACGTACCACACCGCACCGACGACATCTCCGGCAATTGTCGCCACAACGGAGGTTGACGGTCGGGCGTCTGCGTCGATGTGCCCCCTGTAGCGGTGAGACTCTGACTCTGCCGCCGCAACGAAGTGCTCCAGCGCGCCGGAATCGGCGGCCACGGCAGGGCGGACTTCGATCACTCCGTGTCCGGCTTCCTGGGCGAGATCCTCTTGCCGAGTTCGTTGAGTCCCATCTTGACGGCGAACTCCCCCACCATCCGAGCGCCGGGTGCCTGTTTTCTCAGATCGGACAGTGCGCGACCGACACCCTCGCCGATCACCATGACCGGACGCACGAGGTGCCGCCCTACCTGACGAAGATCGGGCATGCCTCGTCGCCCACCGGACAGGTCGGGGCACTGTTGCGCACGATGAGGAAACATGCAGAGCACACGATCTCATCGGCCCGCTTCGGCTGAAGTGCATCCTCTGCACCGGACCGGTCGTCCACCTCGACTTCTTCCTCGTCCTCACCCGGTTCGTTCTCGCTCGCGAGGCGGTCCTTCAGGATGGTGTCGAGATCGGCCTCCACATCGTCGGGCGCCAACATGTCGTCGTCGTCTTCGTCGTCGTCCCCGGCCTTGCGCACCACCGTGGCGCCCATGTCCTCTTCGTCGGAATCGCCGTCGATTTCGTCGGCGTCCTCGTCGAAGCCCTCCTCGACGAACTCCTCATCGAGCTCTAGATCTTCCTCGCCCTCGATCTCGACGATGTCGTCGATGTCCTCGGGATCGATGTCATCCTTCGCCACGTGTCCTCCTCGCGAACTGCTCGCGGCGGGATACTACGCACAAACCGTGTCTCAATGTCGAATACTGCTGTCCCGACGGGTGACCCGTGACGCAGGTCACCGATTACTTGCTGTCGCGCCGGCGTTCGGCCTGGCGTTCGGAGGCGAGTCTTTCCAGTTCGGGAGCCTCCGTCGTCATGTGGGACATGGCCTCCGCAATGGCGCGGTGCCCCGCTTTCTCGGCAATCTGTCGGTGCATCTCGAGAGCGACACGCCTGTACGAGGGATGACCCTGGGGGCTCGAACGAAGTTCGAGCATGTGCATGGCCTCGCGGGCATTGAACTGCATGACGTACCTGAGCCTGTAGGCCATGCTGACGGCGTACGACGCCTGTTCCGCGTGCTCATGGGTCAGCGCCTCGTACAGCGCCCTGCTGCGGTCCATCACCTCGTCGAAATCGTCTCCAACTCCCGCGGCGTCGACTAGATCCGGTTTTGTGTACCCGTGGTACGGGGTGAGCCCCTGCCACTCGATGGTGAGAAGACGATGGCGCTGCAGGTCGCGGAAGGCGCCGTAGTCACTGAGGATGTCGAACCTGTAGTCCGTCCGTTCGAATGCACGGCCGGGGCGGTGCCTTCTGTTCCCGCGATCGCCGACATACGCGCGCATCACCGCCATCCTGTCCTCGATGGACATCTTGTCCACCAAGGCGAGAATCTGTGACTCGGGCAGGTGGGACTGGGCGTACAAGGCTGCGGCTATGACCTTGTTCTCGCCGTCGGGATCGAAGCTGACCAGTGACACCTCGTCCACCTGGTTCGCGATGCTCCCCCCGAAGAATTTCTCCGCGAGCTCTGCGACAGCCTTGTTGTTCGTCTCCATGTACTCGGAGACGAGGACCCCACGGTCAGGCAGGTCCACGCGACGCAGGAAACTCGGTATCACCTTGCGCAACTCGCCGAGCATGAGGTCCGAATAGTGGCGAGCCTCCGGGAGCGGATGACTGCGCATACGCAGCAGAAGGTTCTCGAAGGCCTGCCCGCTCCCGTAAATGCCCACGTTCGAGAGGGACGCCGACGGCAGCGCTCCCCTGACGGCATCGAGAGCCTTGGCGCGGGTCGCCTGGCGCCACACGAAGTCGCTGTCGCCTGCCTCCTTCGGGATTGTCGCGCGCACGTGCTCGGTGACGGCACCGGCGAGGGCGCTGTACGAGTCGAACATCCGGTCCATGTCGCCGACATAACGCGTGCCGAACTTGCCCGCCACGACATCAGGGTCCCGGTAGTACCGGTAGCGGCCGCCCAATCGTTCGTCGTATGCGATGTATCGGGTGCTCTGCTCGAGATAGCTCATCAGGCGGCCCCACTCGAGGATCTTGGTGAGGATGTTCGACGCCTGTTCGCATGCCAGGTGCACTCCCCCGAGCTGGGCCACCGAGTCGTCGCCGTACTCGAAGAAGACCTTCTCGTAGAGCGTCTCGGCCCTCTCAAGCCCGATGGTGGCATCCACGGCCTGGTCACCCTTGATGTCAAGGTCGCCGACGAACTCGTCGAGGAACAACCGACGAAGGCTCTTCGGGGACCTCGAATACCTCGCGAACAACGCCCCCTTGACCACCTCGGGCAAGTTGACGAGGGCGAAGACGGGGAGATCGAGGTTGGTGAAATAGTGGCGCAGGACGTCGGTCTCTGCCGCCGTGAACTCCTCAGGTACGTAGACCGTCACGAAGGGCAATGCTAGGAGTCCGCAGGAGGACCGCTCGGGATACCCGTCAGAGAACAGCCTTGTCCGGGTTGGACCTGCGGAAATCCTCCGCGACGTCGTTCCGGAGCCTCTCCGAGACCCAGAAGTCGACACCCGTGAGGGCCATGGAGATGGCGCCGTCGATGATGGCACGGTCTGCGTGCGCCGAGACTGCGTGTTCCGTGAACGCGGCAGTGTGGATGGCAGTTCCACGCGGCGCGCAGGCCACCATCGGGTGGATGGAGGGCACGAGGTGGGAGATGTTCCCCATGTCGGTGCTCCCGACGACCCTCTGGCCGGCCGATCGCGGGTCCCTGACCGTGCGCCCGGTTGATGACGCGTTCACTGCGTACGACGCGCTCAGATGCTCGTTCGTGATCATGTCCGCGTACGGGAAGCCCACCCAGGTGTGGTCCATGGTGCAACCACAGGCGTGAGCCCCTGCGGAAAGTGCGGCAAGGACACGCTCCTTCAGTTCCGCCAGGGTCGTGATCGTGTCCGACCTGACGTACCACTCCATGGCTGCTTCCCGCGGCACGATGTTCGGCTTCTCCCCCGCATCCGTGAAGATGCCATGAACTCGTTCGGACGGCCTGATGTGCTGGCGCAACGCGGCGACACCCATGTAGCCGAGCACAGCCGCATCCAGGGCGTTGCGGCCGAGGTGCGGCGCTGCTGCCGCATGCGACTCGCGACCGTGGTACTCGACAACGAGCTGTTGCAGGGCGATTGCATCGATTGTGGTGAGGTCGGCGTCGGCCGAATGCACCATCATCGCGACGTCCACGCCGTCGAGCGCCCCGTTTCGGGCCATGACGATCTTCCCCCCGCCGCCCTCCTCTGCCGGTGTTCCGAGGTACCTGACGCGACCCCCGCATTCCCCGGCCACGAGCGCGAGTCCGACAGCGGCTCCGAGCCCTGCTGCCGCGATCACGTTGTGGCCGCAACCGTGGCCAATGCCGGGCAGTGCGTCGTACTCCGACATCACGCACACCGTTGGTCCCGCACCGATGTCTCCGCCGAAACCCGTCACCGAATCGTAGAGACCAAGTTCCACCGGCAAGCCGAGTGAAGAGGACGCACGCACGAGCATCTCCGACGCAAAGAACTCCTCGAAATTCAGCTCGGGCCGTGCGTGGATTGCATGGCTCGTCTCGACCAACACGGGCGCAATCGACTCGATATGGGCACGGACCCGTTCCTTGATCTCGAGAACGTCCTTCTCCTGCAGTTCAGCCATGCCGCAAGGGTACGCCGTCAGACCAACACGGTCATGAAATCGGGCCGGATCCCGACCGTCACGCGCATCCACGGACCGAACTCATCCCCGTCGATGAACAGGGGTTCACGGGCCCGTCTGTCAATGTCGATGTTCCTCGCCCGGCGGACCGACATCGAGGGATGGGGCACGTGGGTGCCGGTCACCGCCCTCTTGCGTGCGATGAGACGTTGACGCATGGACGTTCCCCGATCGAGCGTGAAGACGTCGAACTCACCGTCGTTCGGGTGGGCACGCGGCGCGATGTTCAGCTCTCCCAGTGTCCCCACATTCGTGATCACGGTCATGCCGCCGGGGGCGAACCAGGAGCCGACAACCACCTGTGCAACGGCCATCACCTCGATGATTCCCGATGGACCGGTGACGGTGCACTGCAGAACGTCGAGAGTGAGTTCGGTGCACTCGTCGCCGGCATCCTTGCGAACGGGCGAGCCAAGTGACCTCCACAGGTTCCCACCCGTCGGGAGAACGTGCGAAGTGGGAAACCTTGCCACCGACGAATCCTCGGCGGCGAACACCACGTCCACCGGCACGATGCCTGGGCGCCCCCACTCTTTTCCCTTCTCGATCGTCATGCCGTGGTCTCCCCTGCAGCAGCGGCGACGACTCCCCGGTTGATGGCGGCAACGGCGCGGCCGGCGGCATCCCTGACATCGTCGTTCGGCGACACCTTCTCGAGTTGTCTCAGGAGATCGATCATCTGGCGCATGGAACGGACGAAGTCCCCTGGCGTCAACTCCGGGTCGAGCACGTCCGCGAGCGGTCGGCCGCTCGCCCAGTTCGCCGCGTCCATCGCGAAACCCGCGTGCGGCGGGCGGTGTTGCTGGATTCCGCGCAGCCGTTGCTGGTCGTTCAGCCGTTGGCTCAGCTTGTCGATCCGCTTGAACCGGTTGCGGACCGTGTCGTTCGGCCAGCGGACGTACCCCGATGCTCCGCCACGTGGTTCGAACACGAGACAGGACACGCACGCCACAAGATCGGGAACCGAGAGCTTGTCGAGAATCCCGCTCATCAGCACCTCGACGACCAGCAAGTCGCTCTCATGGAACACACCCGACAGAACATGACCACGGTCCGTGAGGGACCAACCGTCGACGTAACCCAGTTCCTGGAGCAAATCAGTGACGTCAAGGAACCGCTTGGTGACAGAACCCGATCTCTGGGTGGCACGGGACTCCAGCTGTTCGATCTCCTTGCGCAACCGCTTCAGACTCCGCGACGAGTCAACCACCTCCCGCCGTGGGCGCGAGGAGTGGCCGACGGAAGGGGTGACGACCGAATCGTCGACACGCACCTTCACGAGACGCGCAACCGCCTCGCGGACGAACTCGACCCGGGCAGGCTCGAACGGCACCGGCAGGTCGATGCTCCCCGATTTCACGGGGATGGAGAGAAGATCCCGCGCCGACACGTCAATCTGTTTTCGGGACGGGGTCAGCACGGAGAGCCTGGTTCCGCTTCTGCGGGCCGCGGTGCTCACCACGACCGCCCGGCCGCGGATGTTCGACGCATCAAACACGACGACGTCCCCGGGGCGCAGCGCGCGCAGGGCGATCTCCGCCTCGACCTCGGAGACGTTCTCCTCCGTGGACCCGACGAAGGATTCCGTCAGCTCCGGTTGGGACATCTCGAGGCGGTGGAGCTCACGTCTCTTGCGGTCGAGAACGGCCTCGCTTGTGACGATGTCCGCATCGGTCTGGAACTGTGCGAACGACAGGTTCAAGAAGTGCGTCGCGGCCTCGCGCGAGTGGCGGCGGACCATGTTCACCGCCATGTTGTAGGTGGGCCTGAAGGCGGATGTGAGCCTGAACGACCTGCTGAGTGCGAGACCCACTGTCTGATCGAACGTGACGAACGGGTTCCACAACGTGATGGCATGACCGATCTTGTCGAGACCACGACGCCCCGCCCTGCCCGTGAGCTGCGTGTACTCCGAGGCCCTA
Organism: Actinomycetota bacterium; assembly: GCA_041184385.1. GTDB lineage: Bacteria > Actinomycetota > Acidimicrobiia > Acidimicrobiales > Ilumatobacteraceae > UBA2093. Next base: position 5,425 of record JBEGJV010000011.1, on the reverse strand, counting down.
AGAAGAACGTGGTGCTCGCCCGTGTACTTGGTCAGTTTCTCGATGACGACGGCGCGCGCCGGCATGTTGATTCCGACCGCGAGCGTCTCGGTCGCGAAAACGACCTTGATCAGACCCTCCACGAAACATTGCTCGACAGCTTCCTTGAACATCGGGATCATCCCCGCGTGGTGGCAGGCGACCCCGCTGCCGACCTGGTCGAGAAAATCGTCGTAGCCGAGCGCCGCAAGATCAGAGCGGGTCAGCGAGGACACGTGATCGTGGACGATCTCGAGGATCCGGTCCTCCTCGTCACGCGTCGTGAGCACCATGCCCGCCGACAGGCACGACTTCACAGCGTCCTCACACTGTGCCCGGCTGAAGATGAACACGATCGCCGGGAGCATCTCGTTGTCCTCGAGCAACTCGACGATCTCGGGACGGGTCGGGGTCGAGAAGCGCCTCTTCGGGCGCTTGCCGTTCTGCCCCCTTTGCGGGGTGCTCCTGGCCGCGGCGAGCATCCGTTCGAGCCCACGGTTCGGCTCACCGTTCACGATCGTGTCGTGCATCGCCACCCGGCCGTTGCTGGAGTCGAAGAACGCGTGATGGGTGAGAAGCTCGACGGGCCGCCTGGTCTCCACCACCACCTCCGTGTGGCCCCGTACTGTCGACAACCACTGCCCCACTTCGTCAGCGTTGGAGACGGTCGCGGAGAGACACACCAACTGGACTGTGGGATCGAGCTGGATGATCACTTCCTCCCAGACGGGCCCCCGGTAGGCATCCTGCAGGAAATGGACTTCGTCGAGGACGACGGCACCCAGGGACTCGAGACGGCTGGACGAGGCATAGATCATGTTGCGCAGGACCTCGGTGGTCATCACGACGATCGGCGCTTCTGGGTTGTAGGCGTTGTCACCTGTGACGAGACCGACGTTGGACGCCCCGTGCAGGTCGCACAGGTCCCGGTACTTCTGGTTCGACAGAGCCTTGATGGGCGCCGTGTAGAAAGCGCGCTGTCCCATGGCCCGGGCGCGGTGAATGGCGTACTCGGCGACGAGTGTCTTGCCGGAGCCCGTCGGTGCCGCCACGAGGACTGATGAGCCATCGTCAAGTGCATCCATCGCCTGGACCTGGAACGGGTCCGCCGTGTACGCCAACCCGTCAATGAAGGACGTGCGGATCGCGTTCACGATGCTGGTCTGCGCCGCACGAGCAGCCAGCCGATGATGACCGACAGCACGTAGAGGACAGAGAGCGGTATCGCAAGTGCAAGCAAGCTGAACGGGTCGCCGGACGGCGTGATCAGCGCGGCGGCAACGAAGATTCCCATGATCGCGTACCGCCATTGCCGGGTGAGCGTCCTCGGGGTCACCAGTCCCACCAACTGCAGGAACACGATGAGGACAGGACTGAGGAAGCCCACGCCGAACGCCAGCATCATGAGCACGACCAGGGACACGTACTTCGTGACCTGGTACGCCTGGGTGACGTCGTTGCCGGACCATGAGATGAGGAACTCGAGCGCCTTGTCGAGCGTCCAGTAGGCGATCGAACAGCCGACCGCGAACAGGACGATTGACGAAAAGATGAACGGAACTGCGTACCGCTTCTCCCGCTTCTCGAGCGCGGGAACGACGAAGCGCCAGATCTGCCACAGAATGACCGGGAGGGCCAGGACGAGGCCGCCGTATGTGCTGATCCGCAGTCTTGCGGAGAATCCGTCCAACGGCCCGAGCGAATAGAGGGACCCGTCGCAACCGAACTTTGTGTGTGACGCGCACAGCCTCACGTAGGGACGGGTGAGGAAGTCCTTCACCGGGTCGTAAAAGGCCAGCAGCCCCATCATCCCGACGGCCACCGCCAGGACGGAACGGATGATTCTCGACCTCAGTTCCCGGAGGTGATCGAGAACGGTCATCGGTGTCTGGTCAGTCACGCGGTTCACCCTCGCTTGGCGTGCCGGTTTCTTCCGGCGGGACCACCGCCTGCTCGGGCCTCATGGGCGGCGAGGGCTCCGTGTCCACCTGTCCGAATCCCGTGCGCAGCTCCTCAGCGGTGTTCCTGAGCTCCTTCAGGGGTTCGTCGAACGTGCCCTTGAACTCTTGTTCGAAATTGCGTGCCATGGACCTGAGGTCCCCGTACGTTTTTGCGGCCTTCCGTATGACGCCGGGGAGACGCTCGGGGCCGAGCACGACGAGTCCTGCCACCAGCAGGAAGAGAATCTCACTTCCGGACAGGTTGAACACCCTTCCAGCATACGAGCACCCACCTAGGCTTTTGGGCGTGCAGCAGCGCCTCCCCTCCCTGCGTGACACGCCGATTGCGTTCGCGCACCGTGGTGCGCGGGCACACGCCCCCGAGAACACTCTCGAGGCATTCAGGCTCGCACTCAAACTGGGAGCCAACGGACTCGAGTCCGATGTCTGGTCAACAGCGGACGGCGTCGCTGTTCTCGACCACGACGGCCAGGTCCGGAGGCTCCTGCGCAACGTGCCCATCGCCGAACTCATGCGTCGTGACCTGCCGGCCCATCTTCCCACCGTGGATGATTTCTTCACCGATGTCGGTGACAACTTCCATTTCAGTCTCGATGTGAAATCGCCGGCAGCCGTGGTTCCACTCGCCCGGGCGGTCGGGTCAGCGGGCTTTCCTGTTGATCGCCTCTGGTTGTGCAGTCCCCTGGAGTCGGTCCTGGACGACTGCAGGACCTCGATCCCGGGTGCTCATCTCGTGCACTCGACCCGGACACAGAGGTTGCCCCGCACGTTCGAGCAGCACTGCGCGCATCTGTCAGCAAGCGGAATCGACACGGTGAACCTGCACCACACAGAATGGAACGGTGGTCGCGTCGTGATGGCCCACAGGTTCGGGCTCAACGCGTTCGGCTGGGACATCCAGTACCCAGAGGCCATGGAGAACGGGTTGCGCATGGGGCTCGATGCTGTTTACAGCGACCACGTGGACATGATGGTCGACGTGTACGGCGCAACAATCGGGGCGGTCACCAGACCGTTCTAGAGCGCGTCGAACCGGGAGAGGGGCCAGACGACTGCGAATGCCCTTCCGACGATGAGCGACTCAGGGATGGACCCGAACGACCTGCTGTCGAACGACTCCGGCCGGTTGTCGCCCATCACGAAAACATGATGTGCCGGGATGGTGATCCGTCTCATGTTGGGAACCCGGCACCGTTGCGTGAGGTCGGACTTCTCTGTGTCCCTTGCCGGCAGGTAATCCTCGTTGAGTGCCTCGTCGTCGATGAAGACCACGCAATTCTTGATCTCGATGTGCTCGCCCTCGAGGCCGATCACCCTCTTGATGAGGTCGTCGTGGGCGACGGTTGCGCCGTTCGTGGTGATCCGGTCGAAAACAACCACGTCTCCCCTGTGCACGTCGTGCAGGCGGTAGCTCATCTTGTTCACGAGCACACGGTCATTCGAGTACATCGTGGTTTCCATCGACGGTCCACTGATGTAGAACTGCTGGAGAACGTAGACGCGCACCAGCAGCGCCGCCACCAGGGCCACCCCGATGACGATCAACCAGTCGCGGAGCACCTTTGACGCGCCGGTCCCGGGTTCGGCGGTCGGCTCGTGGTTCGCCGCCAGGTCGAGCAGTGGGTCGATGGGTGGTGTCTGCTCGCTCATGCCGGCCCAACGCTAGTTGCTCGTCACCATGCGACAAGGCTCACAGGCTCTCCATCAACTTGTCGACGCGTTCATCCGACGAACGAAACGGGTCCTTGCAGGCGACAGTGCGTTGCGCCTGGTCGTTTATCTTCAGGTGGACCCAATCAACCGTCACGTCCCGGCCTGCCTCGCGCGCCTTGCGCAGGAACTGTCCCCTCAGGTGGGCCCTCGTGTCGAGCGGGGCCGTTCCCGTCGCAGCTTCTGTCTCTTCGGCCGTGAACATGGAGTCCACCAGACCGCGCTTGCGCAACTTGTTGAAGATCCCGCGATCGGGATCGATGTCATGAAACTGGAGATCCAATGCCTGGGCCTGGGGAGAGTCCAGGGTCAAAGAATTGCCATCGATGTACTTCGTGATGATGTCCCGCTTGATGGCCCAGTCGATGCGACGTGCCAGCCTCTCGCTCTGGTGCGCTATGTCGTCGAGTGTCTCCACCCACAGTCGGAGGGCCTCGGATTCCTCGTCCGGCAGACCGTGGGTCCTCTCGAACTCTGTCGCCTGTTCGGCAAGGTAGGACTGGATGTCGAAAGCGCTCATCTCGCGACCACTGGCAAGACGGACAGGTCTCCGACCGGAGACATCAACACTGATCTCGCGGATCGCCCTGATCGGGCTTTCCAGTGTGAGGTCCCTGAGTGAAGTGCCCCCGTGCTCGAGCATCCGCAGCATGATCGATGCGGTTCCCAACTTCAGGAAATTCGTGTGGTCGGACATGTTCGAGTCACCGACGATGACGTGAAGGCGCCGGTACACCTCGGAGTCCGCGTGTGGCTCGTCGCGCGTGTTGATGATCGGCCGGGATCTGGTGGTCGCTGACGAGACGCCTTCCCATATGTGTTCGGCTCGTTGTGACAGGCAGAACACCGGTCCCTTCGATGTCATGAGGATCTTTCCCGCGCCCGCCACCAGTTGACGGCTGACGAGGAACGGGATGAACTGGGCCTCGTAGTCCGATGTCTCGGATGCCCTCCGGGTCAGGAAGTTCTCGTGGCACCCGTAACTGTTGCCGGCCGAATCCGTGTTGTTCTTGAAGAGATAAATGGTTCCCCTGATGCCCTCGTCGCGCATTCTCGACTCGGCCCGCTCGACGAGACGGTGGAGAATGAGCTCTCCGGCCTTCTCGTAGATGCATGCCTGCCGGATGGAGATGCACTCGGGGGTGGCGAACTCCGGATGAGAACCTACGTCCAGGTAGAGACGACCGCCGTTCTCGAGGAACACGTTGGAACTGCGTCCCCATGCCACCACGCTCCGGAACAGGTAGCGGGCAACCTCGTCGGGAGTGAGACGACGCTGTCCCTTGAGCGTGCACGTGATCCCGTACTCGGTCTCCACACCGTAGATACGGCGGTCCATCTCAGGAGATCAGTTCTGCGACGGTCTCCACCGTGAGCCGCTCGAACCGGCGACGGCGTCCGTTTCGTGCAAGAAGAGCGACTTCGACGTCGGCTGACCCCAGTGTGCGGTCAGGCCCTGCGAGGGCCCCCACTGCAGACCTGAGGGTGGAACGGAGGGAATCATCGGCGGGACGGTTCTCGGACATGCGCCCGAGGACCACCTCTGCGTCGCCGCCCAGCACGCAGAATTCGTGCTCGTCCAGGACAGTTCCGTCGAACGTGATGTGGAAGAGACGGTCACCGGCTCGGTCGTCGCCGACCTCCGCCACGAGGATCTCCACCTCGTACGGCTTCATCTCGTGGGTGAACACCTGACCGAGCGTCTGCGCGTACGCGTTGGCCAGCGAGTTCGCGGT